>CAIWAH010000224.1 GCA_903910585.1 uncultured Verrucomicrobiota bacterium | reverse complement strand
TGACCGGAGTCCGTCAGGCCCGCGTAGTCGGTGCCGCCGAAGGTGAGCGTGTTGGCCGTGACTTCGGCCCCGCCGAACAGGCCCTCGTAGTAGCCATGGAGGGTGCTGCCGACGGCATTCCCCACCTCGAACGTCCCGCTGCTGCCGGCCACCGTGCTTTGGTCGGACTGGAATCCGTGCGCGAAGCCCCGGGCCAGCCTCCCATCGGGATCGAGCCCGTTGACGGGATCATTGCCGGCGTAGTCGTAGAGGCTCCAGGCGGCGGCGTGGCCCAGTGGGTCGGGCGCGAGGAAGCGTCCCTCCAAGGGGTCGTAGGGCCGCAGGCCGAACGCCACGAAGCCTGTGGCGTCCGTGCGCCGGCCCCGGTAGAGCGCCGCCCGCATCGGGCTCACGTTGTAGCTCAGCTTCGGCGCGTCGTAGCCCTGCACCAGCCCGTAGCCGCTCAGTTGGGTCGCATTCCAGGTCACCGTGCTGCCGCTCACCGTGGCGATGCCGTGGCCGAAGTGGTCGCTCAGCAACCCTTCACTCACTCCGTCCCGTTCGCGGATGGCCCCCTCCAGTCCGCCGATGCCCTGCGCGGCGCCATACGCCCCGCCCAGGTCGGGGCCATGCACGTTCCACCAGCGCTCGCCGTTGTGGCTCACGGCGGCTTCCAGGAACTCCACCTGCGGATCAAACCACGACTCGATCACCGACGTGCCGGTGTTCGTGCCGCTGTAACGGACCTCCGTCACCCGCAACCGCCGGCTCAACCCGTCATACACCGCACTCCACACCAGGTTGGTCGCGCTGCCGGCCTTCTCCGTCACCCGCACCAGCCGGCCCAATTCGTCCCATTCCAGCGCTTGCGCCTTGGCGTTCGTGCCGCTCCACACCCGGTTCGTCACGTTCCCGTGGTGATCGTAGGCCACGCTCACCGTCCCGCTCCCGGAGGCCGTGAACGTGTTGGTCGTCTTCGCCAGCGCGTTGGTCGCCCCGTTGAACGGGTGCGTCGCCGTCGCAATCAGGGTGTGCGGGTTCGGGCTCGTCCCGAAACTCAGCGGGGCCTCCCATAGCCCGTCGGCGTTGCCGGCACTGTAGCTCACACCCTGCGCGGCCCCGTCAAGGGTCAGCGCCACGGACAGGGCCCCCGGCGCCCGCCCGCGGGCGGTGAGGAACCACTGGCTTTGCGTTACCGTTTCGCCGGTCAGCCGGCCCAACCCGTCCGGCGTGCCGCCCGCCCAGGTGTTGGCCAGGCTCCCGCTCAGGTTGGCCGAAGTCCGCACGCCCAGCTTGGCCGCATCGTAGCCGAACGTGTAGGTCACGCTGCCCGCCGCCCACGGCTTGAACGTCTCGCCCGTCAACTGCCCCCGGCTGTTGTAGCTGTAGTCCTTCGTCTCGTCCCAGGTCCCCGCACCCGTCCGGTCCGCCGTGTAGTCATCCAGCTTGGAGTCGGCCCGCCAGTTCAGCGTTTCCGCGAGCACGGACGATCCGTTGACCTTGGTGCTGGCCTGCTGGAGCCGGCCGCGGGCGTCGCGCTGGGTGGCGGTCCAGTGCCGCCAGGCGTTGGTGCGCCCGATCACCAGCCCGTTGTTGGTGTAGCCGTAGGTGGCAGTCAGGCTGCCTTGGGTGGTCGAGGCCAGCAGCCCGTCGGCCCGCCAGGCGAAGGCGGCGGCGTCCCCGTAGCCCAGCCCCTGCACGAGGGGATTGGCCGCCTGATACCGGCTGGTCCGCCGGCCGGCGCCATCC
>CAIWAH010000223.1 GCA_903910585.1 uncultured Verrucomicrobiota bacterium | reverse complement strand
CGCCATCGAAACCGGCCAGCTCGACACCCGCCCGTGGATCACCCACCGCGCCCCCTTCGCCGAAGTCATCGAAGCCTTCCCGGCCTGGCTGAAGCCCGAGACCGGCGTGATCAAGGCGGTGGTGGAGCTGGAGTAAGCCGCCGCACAATATGAGCGGGACCTGCTTTCCTGTTTTCGAGATTCAGCTTTTTCGCAGAGCAAAACGACCGTCCGCGCCCCGGTCACGGCATCGTTACGGCTGAGACGTTACGACAGAAAACAAGGGCGGCTAAAACAGCTCCCTCCGCCAGCGGTGGCCGGCGGGCAGGCGGCGCAGGGCACCGAACGGCAGGTTCCAGCCGAGGTCCGGGCGGACGGCGGCGGCGCCGGAGGCGGACAGGCGCGGCAGTTGGGCAATGCGTTCGAGATGGGTTTCCATCGTCACATCAAACGCGTCGCCGGCGTGGGCCGCGGCCAACGCCTGGGAACGGCGGCGGAGTTCGAGGATGTGCTCGGCGGTGAGGCCGGCATACCAGCGGATGGCCCGGGCGGCATCGGCCAGGTCACCGGCGGTGTAGAGCAGTTCGGGAGCGACCTGTTCCACGTAGCGGTCGCCGCCGCAGTTGATGCGCGGGAACACGGCCAACCCGCCGCGCGCGTAGTGCTCGATCAGGCTGATGGGCAGGCCCTCGTAATCGCTGGTGAAGACCATGAGGTCCCAGCGTTCCAACGCCTGCCAATACGTTCGCCCGGACTGCCGGCCGTGGAACACGGAATCGCCCGGTAGGCGGGCAGTGAGTTCGCCGCGGTAGGGCCCGTCGCCCAGGATTTCCCAGCGGACCGCCACGCCCGCGCGGGACAGCTGCGCGTGAAGTTCCGGCAGGCGGTCGAGGCGTTTCTGTTCCACGACCACGCGGCCGCAGAATCCGAGCACGAGCGGCCGGGCCGGCGGCGTGGGCGTGAGCACGAAGGTGTCCGCCGGCGGGTCGATCGGAACCGGCAGCCAGCACAGGCGCTCCGGAGGCAGTCCGAGGTGTTCCCCGGCAAGCGTGAGCAGTGCGTAGCTGACGGCGACCACGCCATCCAGCCGGCCGCGCTGACGGGCGAGCCAGTCCGCCAGCCCGGGCCAGTCGGAGTGCATGAAGAGGACGCGGCGTTCCGCGCCGTCTTCCGCCGCCAGAAAGGGAATGCCCCAGCCATTGTGATAGACCCAGGTGCCCCCGGTGGCGTTCGTCGCCTCGCGGCGGGCCAGGGCACGACGCGCGGTCTTGGGCGAGCTGAAGCCGCTCAGGCCCAGACCATCCACGTTGGCCAGGCTGAACGGGCCGCGCTCGAACAGGCTGAGCACGCGGGTCGCGGGCGTCTGCCGGGCGCCGCGCTCGGCGATGCGCCGCAGAATGGATTCCACGCCCCCCAGCTTGCGATAGTGGGTGAACACATGGGTCACAGGCGGCCGGCGCATGCGCGGAGAGAAAGGGCGGCGAACGAAAAGGCGTCGAGGAAATTCGCCCCGGGGAGGGGCGCATCTGGAGACTGCCCCGTTGGTTTGCTCCCTCCCCCCGCAGCGCAGCGCGGGGAGAGAATCCACGAGCTGCGAAGGCTCGCCCTGTGTGCCCCTGAACCCGGGCGACAAAACCCGGGAGCACCGGCGTCACGCCGGCCGCTTTCGCCCCCGGGTGCCGGCGGGACGCCGGCGCTCCCAGACCCGGTTCATGGGTAGGGTTGGGAGAGGGGCGACCCATCCAAAGGCCGCGGAATTTCCCGATCACCTGCTCTCCCCCCTGCCCTCTCCTCCACTTTGTGTGAAAGAGAGGTAGAAGGGGAAGTGTCGGGAGGCGCCCTCAGTCGTTCACAGGCCGCTGGGATGGTCCACGAACACCCACGGCACGCCGAACTTTCGCGCGAGTTCCGCGGCGAGGGCCTTCACCCCGAACGTCTCGGTCGCGTAATGGCCGCCGTAGAGCACGTTGATTCCGGCCTCTTCCGCCAGCGCGTGGGTCCAGTGCGGTCCTTCGCCGGTGATGAAGGTGTCCACGCCTTCGCGCTGCGCCTGCAGCAGCTCCGCCCCGGCGCCACCGGTGCAGATGCCGATGCGCCGGCACATTTCGCCACCACCGGGCAGCAGTGTCACCGGTCCACCGAGGACGGCAACCAACCGGGCGCGCAGTTCATCACGGGCAAGCGGTCGGGTAAGAGTCGCCTGCACGCCGAGATGGCTGCCCTTGCGCTCGAAGAATGGCCGCTGCCGCTTCAGGCTCAGGGCGCGGGCCAGTTGGGCGGCATTGCCCAGCTCCGAATGCCCGTCGAGCGGCAGGTGCTGCGAGTAAACAGCCAGGTCGTATTCGACCAGCAGGCGGAGCAATTCGGCGCGCCGGCCGGTCCACGGAACGGTTTTGCCCCAGAACAACCCGTGGTGCACGAGCAGCAGATCGGCCCCGGCCGCCACGGCCTGCCGGGCAACCGTCAGCGTGCCGTCCACGGCGGCAGCGATGCGGTGAACGCGGCCGCGGTTCTCGAACTGGAGGCCGTTCACTGCGCCGTCGTAGTCCACAAACGACTCGGGCTTGAGCCGGGCATCGCAATGGCGGACCAGCGCACTGAGCGCGACGGATTTCATGTCGCCAGCCAACCACGTCCGCACGACCGGGAAAAGCATCCAGAGCGGGCGGCCGCCACGGTCGCGTGCGGGACACCCCGGCCGGAGTTGTTCGCGGGGACCACCGGCAAGATGCCGACGGCACTTGGGGCCAAAGCCGCCCGGCTCACCCGCCCGTTGCGTCGCGGGCGCGGATTCGCCATAACCCGTCCCACCCTTCCTATGTTTTTCCGCAAACGGAATCCCGAGGAGCATCGCTACTACCTCCTGCCCGGCCAGGGCCGCAGCAACCGGCGCGTCCGCCGGCAGCAGACCGTGGCGGCGGTCATCGTCGGCATCATCGCGTCCGCCATCATTGGCACGGCGATGTGGTTCATGGGTCGTGTATGACATTTTCCCGTCTGTTTACGCTGCTTGTCGTCACCACCGCCCTTTCGGCAACGGCGGCCGACTGGTCCCAATGGCGCGGTCCACTCCGTGACGGCCACGCTACTGCCGGGCAGAAGTTTCCCACCCGGCTGGACGAGGAACCCCGGGTGGTTTGGCGCCTCCCGGCCGGTCCGGGGCTGAGTTCGCCGGTGATCGCCGGCGGCAAGGTCGTCGCCTTCGACGCGCAGAACGGCGAGGAGACGCTCCGGCTGCTGGACGCGAAGGACGGCCGCGAGCTCTGGCGGGCGGCGGTGGACAAACCGTTCAGCGATTCGCAGGGGCCGACCGGTCCGCGGGGCACGCCGCTGCTGGAGGGCGACCGGGTCTATGCGGTGTCCTGCCGCGGTGAGCTCCAGTGCCGGGCGGTGGCCGATGGCAAGCTGCTCTGGCGGACAAGCTACATGACCAACTGGGGCGCCACGTTCATCGGCGAGAAGGGCAACACGCCCGGGGCGGCACGCCACGGCAACAACGGTTCTCCGGTCATCCACGGTGACCTGCTCATCGCCAACGCCGGCGGCACCAATGGCGCCGGGGTGATCGCGCTCGACAAACGCACCGGCGAGCTGCGTTGGAAATCCCAGAACGACATGGCCGCCTATGCCGCCCCGGTGATCGGGACGATCGGAGGCCGCGAGCAGGTGATCAGCTTCACCGCGGACGGCGGACTGGGACTGGACGCCAAGGACGGCCGTTTCCTCTGGCGGTTTCCGGTGAAAACGGCCTTTGCCCGCCACGTCGGGGCGCCGGTGGTGTGGAACAACCTGGTCGTGATCGGCTCGCATCAGGCCGGGCTGTTCGGATTGAACATCACCCGCGATGGCGATCGGCAGGAAGCCCAGCCTTCGTGGACCAGCAAGGAGGCGGCGATCAACTTTTCCTGTCCGGTCCGCGTCGGCGACCAACTCTACGGACTCGGCCCGGCCAAGGACCTGTTCTGCCTCGACCTCGCCGATGGCCGGATCCGGTGGAAACACACCGGCCTCGCGATGGGACCGGCCGACAAGGCCTGGGTGTCCCTGCTGGCGCTGGGCGACAAGCTGCTCGGGCTCACCGATACGGGAACGCTCGTGCTGTTCGCCGCCAAACCGGATGCCTACGAGGAACTCGGCCAGCAGCAGGTCTGCGCCAACAACTGGTGCCACCCGGCCTACGCCGACGGCCGCCTCTATCTCCGCGACTCGAAGCAGTGGTTCTGTGTGGAGCTGACGACTCCCTGAGGTGAGCGCCGCGCGGTAGTTCCGGTGGGATTCCGAACCCGGGATTCCACTTGGCCCGGCGGCTCGCCGACCTACTGTGGCGACGTCATGGAACTCATCGTCTTCCTTTTTGTCGCGGGAGCGGTGCTGCTGCTGCTCGAACCCTTCTTTCCCACCCTGATCGCCGGCCTCATTGGACTGGTCTGCTGGGCGGGCGCGGTGGTGACGGTCTACAGCCGCTACGGCGCCACCGCCGGCCACGTCACCTTTGCGGTGGTCCTTGCCGTGGGCTTGGCCGGAACGTGGTTATATTTCACGCGCCTGCCGGCCAGCCGGATCGCCAAGCCGTTCCGGTCGGAAACGGTCATCCCCACTGCGGATGCCGGCAAAACGCATCTGCTCCATCAGTCCGGCGTAGCCGTGACGCCGCTGCGCCCCGGTGGCATGGCGGAAGTCGCCGGTGAACGCGTGGACGTCGTGACTTCCGGCGAACCGCTGGAGCGCGGGTCCGCCCTCACCGTCGTTGCTGTCGAAGGCGCCCGCATCCGCGTCCGCGCCACCTGAATTTCCAGAACCCCAACCCTGCTGTGCTCATGAATCCCCTGTTTGCTGCCGCTTCCGACATCGGTTCGCTCTTCGTTATCGGCATCCTCGGCGTGATGGGCCTCGCGGCCATCATCGTCGTGGCGAGTTTCGGCTCGATCTGGCTCCGTGCGACCGCTTCCGGCGCCTCGGTCGGCGTCTTCGAACTCATCGCGCTGCGCCTCCGCGGCATTCCGGTGGGCTTCATCGTGGACAACCGGATCACCGCGGTGAAATCCGGCCTCGACCTCACCATTGACGAACTGTCCACGCACTACCTCGCCGGCGGCAATATTGACATGATCGTGCAGGCCCTGATCGCCGCCCAGCGCGCCGGCATCCACCTCGACTTCAACCGCGCCTGCGCCATCGACCTCGCCACCAAGGGCACCGGCAAGACCGTGCTCGAGGCCGTGAAAACGAGCGTGAACCCCAAGGTCATTGACTGCCCGGCCGCGGTCTCCGGCAAGACCACCATTGATGCCGTGGCCAAGGACGGCATCGTCATCAAGGCCCGGGCCCGCGTGACCGTCCGCACCAACCTCGACCGCTTCGTGGGCGGCGCCACGGAGGAAACGATCATCGCCCGCGTCGGCGAAGGCCTCGTTTCCACCATCGGCGGCGTGGAAACCTACAAGCTCGTGTTGGAGAACCCCGACCGCATTTCCAAGACCGTCTTGGACAAGGGCCTCGATGCGAACACGGCCTTCGAGATCCTCTCCATCGACATCGCCGACGTGGACGTGGGCGAAAATGTCGGTGCCAAGCTCCAGGCCGAACAGGCCGAGGCGAACAAGCTCATCGCCCAGGCCCACGCCGAAACCCGGCGCGCCGCGGCCGTCGCCGTCGAACAGGAAATGGTGGCGAAGGTCGCCGAGATGCGCGCCCATGTCGTGGAAGCCGAGGCACAGGTCCCGCTGGCGATGGCGGAAGCCTTCCGCAACGGCAACCTGGGCGTGATGGACTACTACAAGATGAAAAACATCGCGGCCGACACCGGCATGCGCGAAAGCATCGCGGGCACCAAACCCTCGGCGTAATCTCGGCCCGATCCGTCCATGTTCGCCGACTTCGACCTCGGAAACCTCCGCCCCGGCCTGTTCGTGGTCGTGGTCATCGTCGCCGTCGTCGCGCAGGCGATTTTCCGCGGGAAGAAGCTCCTGCAGGACACCTGGACGGAGGAGACTTGGCAGCCCAAGTCTCCCGGCGATTGGAGCACCGAAAGCGAACCGACGGTTCTCGGACGCCACACCCGAACCCCTTCAGCACCGCCGCCCATGACCACACCTTCGTCCCCACGTCCCGGCGGCGCCTGGGAAGCGGAACTCGAGCGCATTCTCCGCGGTGAACCGGCCACTTCGGCCGCGCCTCCGCCGTTGCCACCGCCTCCGCCGCCCACGCCGGTTCGTCCGGTCACCTTCGACTACAGCCAGGATACGGACCTTGAATCCGCGCCGGCGCCCTCCGCTCCCCTCGCTACCTGGCGGGAAGCGAATGCGGGCCTCGCCCACGCCGACCAAGCTTACAACGAAGGCGCATCCCTGCGCGACCAGATCAACGAACGCATGCGGGCGGTGAACACCCGGGTTCAGCAACATCTCCCAACGTCGGCGGTAGCGCCGACGGAACGTTCCGCGGAATCCGCCGCCGTGCGGGCCTGGCTGAAACAGCCCGACACCGCCCGGGCGGCCTTCGTGGCCGCTCTCGTCTTCGGCCCGCCCAAGGCGCTGGAATCGTGACTCTCAGTCGGCCGCGTCTTCGCGGACCAGCCGGGGCCGGGGCCCAAACAGCGCCGTGCCCACGCGGACAATCGTGGCGCCTTCCTCGATGGCCACTTCCAGATCACCGCTCATGCCCATGCTGAGGACCGGCAGCGGCGCGCCCAGAGCGTCGGCGCACCGGTCGCGCAGTTCCCGCAGCTTGCGGAACACGGGCCGGACCTTTTCCGGATCGGTCGCATAGGGCGCCACGGTCATCAGGCCGTGCAGTTCGAGGCGGGAGTGCGCGTTGAGTGCCGCGAGTTCGGCCAGCAGTTGCGCCGGATTCCAGCCAAACTTGGACGACTCGCCGGCGACGTTGACCTCCACGAGGATCTTCAGCGTCTTGGCCTGCTTTTCCGCCTGCTTCTGCAGCTCCGCGGCGAGCGCCAGGCTGTCCACGCTCTCAATCATCTCGAACAGCGCCGCGGCATCCCGCGACTTGTTCGACTGAAGATGCCCGATGAAATGCCAGCGGGCTTTGGCCGGACTCGCAGGAATCTTCGCCTTGGCTTCCTGGACGCGGTTTTCCCCGAACAGCGTGACGCCCAGCGCCACGGCGGCCGCAACCGATTCGGCAGGATGATTCTTGGACACCGCGACCAAGGTCACCTCGGCGGGATCACGCCGCGCCCGTTCGCAGGCGACAGCGATGCGGCCTTGGACGGTGGCCAGGTTCTCGGCAAACGACATGGGCAAAGCCTAGGCGGAAGCCGGGACAGAACAAGGCGGGCTCAGCGTATCACGGCAGCTCGCGGATCCGCAGGTTGCGGAATTCGACCGGCGAACCTTCTGATTCGAGGCACAGGAACCCACTGGCGGGCGAGCAGCCGGTGCCGCCAGAGACTTCCTCGCCGTTCACCCACAGGCGCACCTCGCCGTTGAGGGCACGCACGTAGTAGTGGTTCCACTCGCCCACGCCGCGGCTGAGGTTCTTGCGCGGGAAGCTCCGCATGCTGTTCGGAGCCACCGGCGGGAACGGCGTCATTTTCGCCGGTCCCGTGGGAAAGACATCGCCGTGGGTCGTGAACCAGTCGGCTTTCTTCTTGTGATCGCGCTCGTATTGCTCGGTGTAGCCGTGGTCCAGCACCTGCACCTCGATGCCGTCGGGCAGACGGCCTTTGCCGGCCTCGAGGTTCCTGATCGAGGACTCGCTCGCCCACAGGAAGATGCCGGAGTTGCCGCCGGACTTCAGGTGCCGCCATTCCGCGACCAGCTCCAGATTGGTGAACGACTGCTTCGAACGGATGACACCCACCGGCTGGCCGGTGCAGTTCACGCCGTTCGGGTGCCAGGTGAAGGTGTTGGTCGGGCAATTCACCCCGGTGAAGTCCGCCTCCGTCAGGGCGCGCCAGCCGAGGCCGGTGCCATCAATCGTGGCCTTTGGCAGTCCGACGGGATCGCCGGCAAAAAGCACGGCGGGCAACAACAGGGCAGCGGAAACGCAGCGGGAAATCATGGAACGAGCGTGAACCGAGGCGCGCCCGGGGCACGAACAAAATTGCACCGCCGCCCTTTCCGCCTCCGCCAAGCGCAGGGACTACGCGGCGGCGGTCCCGGACCGGTTCTGCCCAATCCACAGACGATTGCCATCCGGGTCTTCCAACCGGAATTCGGTCATGCCGTAGAACGTCACCTCCAGGTCGGGCACCACGAGCCCGTTGGCCCGGACCTGGCGATGGTATTCGGCGACGTCCTCGGGATACAGGTAGAGCACCGACTGACGCGGCGCCCCGGGCGCGACGTTGATGGACTGGTCGAGCATCACGCGGCACTCACCGCAGCGCAGCATGGCCCAACCCCAGCCGTCCTGTTGATTCTCCGCCTCAAAGCCGAGCTTCCGATAGAAATCCACGCTCCGTGCCAGATGCCGCACCGGCAGCATGGGAATCAGCCGTTCCAGTTTCACGATCCGAAGCGTGCCGGCAAAGGCGGCCCGTGCCAACGGGAGCTTCAGCCCCACTTCAGGTTGGGCGACCGCAGGGCCATGAGCGCCTCCTTCACGGTCATGCCGGTCTGGGCATAGGCCGCGAGTTTCTGGCAACGTTGGCGCCAGAACTCCCGCTCCATCGGCGGCGCGTTCCACGGCTTGCCGTGCGGCACGTTCTGGCCGACCAGCATGGCGAGGTAACCGTCCATGCCGAACGAATTCGAGGGATGCAGGAGCGCCGCCCCGGCCACGACGCTGGGGCCGTTCTCGCGATAGAAGTCCACGATGGCCTGCGCCTTGTGCATCGCGACATCGTTGCGCGCCGCTTTCCAGAATGGCGTGTCGAGCCGGGTGTTGAACTTGTAGTGGACGGCCAGGAAATCCCGGATGTCGTCCCACGCCGCGGTGTTGTAGCGGTTGTAGAGCTCGATGAGCGTGGGCGTGGGCTCGCACAGGCTGTCCGCCAGCGAATCCGCCAGCGAACTGACCTCGACGCAGATCACCTGCAATGCGGTCGCCTCCAGCGGCTCGACGAAACCCGCGGAGTTGCCGATGCCGACGACGTTCTTCATCCACAGCGTCTGGTAACGGCCCGCGCGAAACTTCACCACGCGGGTCTTGTCGCCGGGAATCTTCGGATTCTTCCGGAGATGTTCGGCCCGGGCGTCCTCATCGCTGATGAACGCGGAGGAATAGACGTAGCCACGGTTGATGAAGTGCTCGTGCTCGATCTGCCACGCCCAGCCCGCGTCCATCGTTTCCGCGACAGTAAACGGATGGATCGGCTCGGTGGTGCGCTGCCAGCCACCGATGACGGCGCGGTCGCAATAGAGCGTGTCGGCATAGCTGACAAACGGCACTCCGAGCGCCTGCCCGAGCAGTTCGGAGCGGAAGCCCGAGGCGTCCACATACAGGTCGGCAGTGACGCGTTCACCGGTCTCGGTGATCAGCGCGGAACTCCCCCTGCCGGACGCGGACGCAGCAGCGCTCCTCCGGGAATCCGGGTCACGTTGCTCCAAAACAAGTTAGCCCTTCACCCGGCCGCGCGGCTTGCGCACGGTGCCGGCCTGCGCATGAGCCCGCCGTCCGAAACTCCCGTGCCGCCGTCCGGCGACGGGGCCCCGCCGCGTCCCAAACGCCGACCGCGCTATGCCGGCAAGAATCCGCGCCGGTTCGAGGACCGCTACAAGGAGCTCGCCCCGGACCGTTACGCGGACGACATCGCGAAAATCCTCGCCAGCGGCAAAACCCCCGTGGGCACCCACCGGCCGATTCTGGTCGCCGAAATCCTCGAAGTCCTCGCGCCGCAACCGGGCGAGGTGGCCGTGGACTGCACGCTGGGGTTCGGCGGACACGCCCGGGAAATCCTCGGCCGGCTCCAGCCCGGCGGCCGGCTGATCGGTCTCGACGTGGACCCGATCGAGCAGCCCAAGACCGAGGAACGCCTGCGCGCCGCCGGTTTCGGCCCGGAATCGTTTATCGCGGTGCGCTCCAATTTCGCCGGCCTCGCCAAGGTCCTCGCCGCCCAGGGTTTGGCCGGGGCCGACTGCATTCTCGCGGACCTTGGGGTTTCCTCCATGCAGCTCGACGATCCGGCCCGCGGGTTCACGTTCAAGGTGGATGGCCCGCTTGACCTGCGGCTCAACCCGCACCGCTCCCCTTCCGCGGCCGAGTTCCTGGCACAGGCAAACGAGGGACGTCTGGCGGCGGTCCTGGCCGATTTCGCCGACGAACCGCACGCGGCCCTGATTGCCCGTGAACTGGCCCGCCGACGAGCGGATGCCCCCATCCTCCGGACCCGGCAACTGGCCGAGGCGGTCCAGGATATCCTGACTACGAACGGGCTCAGCCGGGACCGCGACACCGATCAGGGCTGCATCCGGCGGGTGTTTCAGGCGCTGCGGATTGCCATCAACGACGAACTGGGTGCCCTCGACATGCTGCTCCGTCAGCTTCCAGGCTGCCTGAATCCCGGCGGCCGCGTCGCGGTGCTGACCTTTCATTCCGGCGAAGACCGACGGGTGAAGCACGCCTTTCGCGACGGACTGCGGACCGGGATCTATTCGGCGACCAACGAGGAAGTGCTCCGTCCCGGCGCGGAAGAACTCCGGGCGAATTCCCGCAGCGCCCCCGCCAAGCTGCGTTGGGCCGTGCGCGCCCGATAAACCCGGCGTCCGCTCAAGCCGGGGCGGTTCCCGCCGATGTCGCGGCATGGACGTGCGCCGCCGCCCTTGGGGCCTCGCTTTGGCTGCCGGACTGCTGCTGGCAGCCGGCGGCTGTGAGCTGCCTGAGGAAGCCTGGCCACCCCCGCCCCGCGACCGCTGGGAAAAGCGCCTTATTGAGGCCGCCCGCCGGCACGTGAACCAGTATGACGGCTGGAACAACGTCGCCTGGGTCGTCGAACGGCACGAGGGCAAATGGCGCGTGCAGGCCTGGCAGATCGTGCATCCGCAGAACCGGGGACGCATGCGCTGCGTGCCCTGGGCGGTGCGCGGCCTGATTTTCGACAACGACGCCAACCTCGTCGCCTACCGGAACTATCTCTGACTCCGGTGCCCTCGGCGCCGGCGGGCGGCGGACAGCCCCCGCCCCAACCGGACCCCGGAATCCTCCCGCCGATCCCCGTTCGGGCCTGCCCCAGTTCGGCCGCTTGCAACTTTCCCGAATCTGACGCCCGCTGGCCCCGTTCAATCGAGGTTCCTCATGAATGCCCGCCTTGTCTCCGTCTTGGCCGTCGCACTGGTTGCCCCGGCCGTCGCCCAGGATTTTCGACTCCACACGTTCCGCCGGCTCCAGCTGAGCGACCAGTTCTGGTGCGAAGGGGCCAATTTCGCCGACTTCAACCGCGACGGGGTGAACGACGTCGTGTCGGGCCCGTGGTGGTATGAGGGACCGGGCTTCACCAACCGGCACGAGATCTATGCGCCGAAAACCACGTTCAAACTGCCGCTCGGGCCGATGACCACAGTCGATGTGCCCGGCTTTGAGGGCGCCCTCGGCACCAAGAACACCTACTCGGACAATTTCTTCGCCTTCCCGCGTGACTTCAGCGGTGACGGCTGGATGGACGTGCTGATCATCGGCTTCCCGGGACAGGAAACGGTCTGGTTCGAGAATCCGCAGTCGCCCGACCGGCATTGGAAGCGGCACGTCATTTTCACGCAGACCGACAACGAATCGCCCACGTTTGCCGACCTCACCGGTGACGGAAAGCCCGAGCTCGTCTGCATCACCAAGGGCGCCTACGGCTACGCCACCCCGGACTGGAACGAGCCGGCCAAGCCCTGGAACTGGCACGCGATCTCACCCGACAAGAACTACGGCAACTTCACCCACGGCATGGGCCTCGGCGACGTGAACGGCGACGGCCGCACCGACCTCCTGGAAAAGGACGGCTGGTGGGAACAGCCGGCATCGCTGGCCGGCGACCCGCTCTGGCAGTTCCACCCCGGCCCCTTCGGCCTGGGCGGTTCCCACATGTTTGCCTATGACGTGAACGGCGACGGGCTCAACGACATCATCACCGCGCTCACGGCCCACGGCTTCGGGCTCGCGTGGTATGAGCAGGTCCGCGAAGGCGGGGAAATCCGGTTCCGGGAGCATATCCTGATGAACAAGGAGCCGAACGAGAACCGCTACGGCGTGAAGTTTTCCGAGCTGCACGCCATCGAGCTCATGGACATGGACGGCGACGGCCTGAAGGACATCGTGACCGGCAAGCGTTTCTGGTCCCACGGCCGCACCGGCGACCCGGACCGCAATCAGGCCGCCGTGAACTACTGGTTCCGTCTCGGGCGCGGCGCCGACAAGTCGGTGGACTTCGTGCCGCACCGCATTGACGACAACTCCGGGGTCGGCACCCAGCTCATCGTGGGCGACGTGGACCGGAACGGCCTGCCGGACCTCGTGGTCGGCAACAAGAAGGGCACTTTTGTGCTGCTGCACGAAACGAAGCCGGCCAGCCGGGACGACTGGGAAAACGCCCAGCCCAAGCCGCTGTCGAAATAGGCGGCTGAAGACACGGGTTTGCCTTTGCCTGGACCCGCCCCGGGGAAAGGGAGGTCTAGCTTGGTTGCAACGGAGGGTTGGCAGAAGGTGACCAATGCGTTTACAGCAGTCAACAGTTAAAGATTACACCCGGCAACATTCACCAACCCGGGCACGCTCCCGGGCGAGGATGCGGGCAAGTTTGATGGGCATCGGCAACCCACCGCCGCCGTGCTGGATGCCTTCGCGACCGAAAACTCACCGACTGGAAACGAGAAAACCCGCCACCGCTACCCACGGTGACGGGCTGGTGACTTCGCACCCACAACACACACACATCATTCGATCCGGACCCGATAGAAGCCGTCGGAGTCAGGAACTCCGGCGGTCCATTCGAGCGGAAGACCGGTGCCGGCAATACGGGTCCGTTCCGACCACGCGGCCGGATTGAGCGCCGGCGAATGCTCGACCACGTAGGTCCGGCCCGGGCGGCTGTTGATCCGCAACTGCGCGCGCCCGTCGGCTGCAGGCCGGGTCGCGATTCGCCGCTCGTCATTCGAGTTGAGCCGGATGACCGTGTTCCGGCTGGGCCCATCCAGCTGCCAGAATTCACCGGCCAGGACGACCTGTCCGGACTGATCGTTGGCGAAGGACAGGGTTTCCGCACTCAAACTGATCCGGCCGAGCGCAAAGTTGAATTCCCGGTCCGGAGCACCCTCCGGCAACAGGCGCACAACCTGTCCGACCGAGTTGGTCAGCACTGAGGACCAGCTGATGGCCGCAAGGATTCGGCCAGCGGTATCCATCCCGATGCGGTGAACGCCGTTGGTGACCGGCCCGGCCGCCTGAAATGTGGGGTCCATTGAGCCGTTCGCGAGCAACCGGACGAGCCCGACCGGTATCGGGGCACCGGCTACCGCGGGCTGACTTCCCACGATGACCCGCCCATCCGGCAGCGCGAGGACCCCGCTGACAGTGGGGAAAAGCCCCGGCGCTGGCGCGAAGGCAGCATCCAACGACCCGTCAGGATTCAGGCGGGCAAGGTTCTGGCGCGGTTGGCCCCCGACTGAATTGAAGATGCCGCCGATGATCATGCCGCCGTCAGCCTGCAGCCCCAAATGCCAGAGCACCGGCAGACCGGAGAATTCAAAGGCAGGAGCCTTGAACGCGGGATCAGCCGCGCCATTGGACAGCAGGCGCAGTGCGGTGGGACTGCCGAACTGCGGGCGATGCAGGATGACAATGCGCCCGGCGGAATCCACGTCCATGGCCCAGACATTGCGCCCAACCACAACGATGCCGCCGGAACCAAAACTGGTGTCCAAGGCACCGGTTGGCAGCAGACGGAACACCGCTCCCGCGTCGGCTATTGGCCGGGCGAAATTGACGATGGGGGAACGGGTGGTCTGGGCCACCGCCAGCACCTTTCCATCTGGCAGCGAGCGGACGGCGATGACCTGGAGCACGTTCGCGGATTGGCCCAGTTTAGGATTGAACTGAAATGTTTCGTCCACGGTGCCGTCCGGGCGGAGGCGAACGAGATACGAATGGCCGGGTCGTCCGAAGTCCGCGAACGCTCCACCGAGCAATACCTGTCCTTCCGGGGTCGTGGCGACCGCCGTGGGCGGGCGTTCGTTAACCTGGAGACCGTCCAATTGTGGAACCTGCAGGAGCAGCGGTGACTCGGGCGGCGAGCCGAAGCCGACATCGAGCGACCCGGGATGCGACGGACCGCCGATGACGTTCACCTCCACGTCCCGGGAGATCGAACCGCCCGGCGAGGTCACCGTGAACCGGACGGAACCCGAGTCGCGCAACTGCACGTTTCGCAGATGCAGTTCGGGAAGGGTTCCGAGCACGACCTCGCCCCGTTTCCACAGAAAGGTGCTTTCGGCCGGAACGTTGACCCGCGGCTCGATATCCAGCGCGTGCCCCTCGACGACTTCGACGTGATCTGGCAGGCGGGCGATGACCGGCTCGGCGGGAACGGTTCCCTTCGCCAAAACCGCGAGCGGAGTCCCCAAGGCCACGTCGCCCACACCGGCAAAACGACCGGCGACAAAAGCCCTTCCATCGGCCATTTCACCCAGCCCGTGAACCAGCAAATCCACGAAGCCCGCATCGCCGGGAAGCTTCGTTCCCAAGTCCGCCCGGAAGCTGGCGTCCACGCGGCCGTCGCTGAGCAACCGGGCCACGCCTGAACGATGCAGGTCGCCGAAACGGGCGAACGTGCCGCCCACCAGGCAGCTTCCATCGGCCCGCGCCACCAAGCGATCGGCCGTGCCCTGAATGCGAATGGGGGCAAAGGCGGTATCCGCCGAACCGTCGGAGTTCAATCGCAGCAGCCAGCGGGATGTTCGGTCAGGTGGACTCTGGAGCCATCCCGTGGCCAGGAGTTTGCCGTCGGGGAGCATTGCGACGGCGTCGGCGATGTCGAAGGGCGTTTGGAACACCTCATCCCGCTGGCCCGAGCGATTCAGGCGGTAGAGTCCGCCTCCGCCATTCACCACATACCCATCCCCCTGGGCCATCACCGTTCTCACGGAGCCCGCCCGCGTGAAGTTCCCAGCTTGGGCAAAGCCCGGATCAAACCGGCCATCGGGCAGAATGCGGTGCAGCAAGTCATCGATCACCGTTGCGGTCGCGTTGGTGATTTCGGCGCCAAGCATCAGCGAGCCATCGGCCATGGAAGCCAGACAGCCGACGAGTGGCGCCGCGACATCAACCGAGAACGTCGGATCCACCTCACCCCGGGCACTGAGACGGATCACCCGACAGGTGTTGGTCGGTGCCCCGGCCGGCTGGTAAACAGTCAGCACGCGACCATCGCCCATCACCGTAAGCTGCCGCGGCGAAAAGCCGGGCAACGACCGACGCGAAAAGCCCGGATCAACGGAGCCGTCGGGATTCAGCGCGAGCAGCTCAGGACCGGTTGGGAAGGCCAGGACGGCCAGGAGCCGGCCATCGGGATGGGCGGCCGCGGCCAACACTTGATCGGCCGGCGGCAGGGAAGGATCGAGGCGGAACGCCGGGTCGAGATCCCCCGGAAGCGGGTCGGCCAAAACGGAGAGATGACCGAAGACAAGTCCGAGCCTGAGCAGGCACCGGACAGGAGCGGGTTGGGAGTTCATGGGAGCGGGTTGAACTGAACGGACGGTTTGACGTGGCGAACAGGTCGGGCGGTCAGGTGATGAACCCGAGATAACGCGATTTGTTTACAGACGTCAATTTAACTGTTGCCATCTGTAATTGATAAGACCCGGGAGAACTCGACGGCTTTGCCTGGAGCCGGTGGCGGGGCGCGTCCGGACTCAGACCCGTGCGGGTTGGCCGAGGCCCGTGCGGTTTCGCTCCTGCGCAAAGGCCAGCGCGATCGCCAGCGCATCGGCCGCATCGGCCGCCGGAAGTTCGGCCAGCGCGAGCATCCGCTGAACCATCTTTGCCACCGCCAGTTTCTGCGCGCCGCCGAAGCCGACGATGGCCAGCTTCACCTTTCGGGGCGCCAGCTCGAATACTCCCAGCCCCGCCTCCGCCACGGAAGCGAGCGCAGCCCCACGGGCCTCACCCATGATCAGGGCGGTGCGCAGGTTGCGGGCATGAAAGAGACCCTCGACCGCACAGACTTCCGGCTGATGCGCCCGGATGACTTCCCGCAACGTCGCCGCGATGTGCCCCAGGCACCGCGACCGCTCCCAGCCGGGCGGACACCGGATCGTGCCGTGGGTGAGCGCCACGGGCCCGGGTGTCCCGAACTCGATCACGCCGTAACCGGTTCCGCGCAATGAGGGGTCCACGCCCAGCACCCGCCGATGGTGCAACTTGCCGGTGACCACCGACGGCAAGGCTTCGGCACGCTTCCGGGTTTTTCCCGAAAGCCGTTGCTGCAGTTGTGCGAATTCCTGCGGGGAGATGCCCATGCGTGACGGCGGCAGCGTGGGCGAACTGACCCGCGCCGTCCATGCCCGGCCGCAACGAGCGCCCACCAATCCACTGACCGCCCCAACGGCCGAACCCGGGGCGCAACCCGGCTGACGTTGGACTCGCCCCCGCGCCACCTCGTGGCCATGCTCGGCGCATGTCCAAGACCGCCGTAGTCACCGGCGCCGGCAGCGGCGTCGGGCAAGCCACCGCCCTGAAACTCGCTGCCGCCGGCTGGCGCGTGGCCCTGTTGGGACGCCGGGCCGCGGCGTTGGAGGAAACCGTTCGGCTCGCCGGAGCCGCGGGCGGGCAATTCCTCGTCTGCCCGTGCGACATCGGCGACGCGGCCGCCGTCGCCACCGTTGCCGCCAACATCCTGAATACATTCACCGATGTGGAACTGCTCGTGAACGCCGCCGGCACCAACGCGCCGAAGCGGGCCCTCGAGGTGCTGTCCCTCGGCGACTACCACGCGATGCTCAATGCCAACCTCAACGGTGCCTACTACTGCGTGCAGGCATTCCTCCCCGGCATGCGGAACCGCGGGTCCGGCACCATCGTCAATATCGTTTCCGACGCCGGCAAACAGGCCTCGCCCAAGGCCGGTCCGGCCTACGTGATGAGCAAGTTCGGCCTCGCCGGGCTCACCCAGGCGATCAACGCCGAGGAACGCGCCCGGGGCGTCCGGGCCATTGCGATCTTCCCGGGCGACATTGACACCCCGCTGCTCGACAAGCGCCCGGTGGTTCCCGACGCGACCGCCCGCGGGCGCATGATGAAGCCGGAGGACATCGCGGACTGCGCCCTCTTCTGCGCCCAGTTGCCGCCCCGGGTCATCGTCGAGGAAATGCTGGTGCGACCGCGCTGACGGACCGGCCGGAGCCGTCGCCAATAGCTCCCGGTGGCGGGTCGGCAGCCCGGCGGCCCGCTCCGGACAAGGTGCCTTCCCGGCGTGCGCCGGCTTGCCTCGCGGCGCATCCCCCACAGACTCCCCGCGTGTCCAAACCTGTGCTCGTGACCGGCGGCGCCGGCTTCATCGGTTCGCATCTCGTCGAGCGGCTGCTCGCCGCGGGCGAGTCCGTGGTCGTGCTGGACGACCTGTCCACCGGACGTCAGCCCAATCTCGCCGCGGTCGCCGGGAATCCGCGCCTGCGGTTCCTCCAGGGCCGGGTTTCGACGTTCGCCGGCCTCGCCGAACTGGTGGCGGAATGCGGCTTCGTCTTCCACCTCGCCGCCGCGGTGGGGGTCGAGCTGGTGGTGAATTCGCCCATCCGGACCATCGAGACCAACCTGCGCGAGGCCGAGGCGATCCTGAACGCCGCCGGCCGGACCCAGGTGCCGTTGCTGTTCACGAGCACGTCGGAAGTTTACGGCAAAAGTCCCAAGGCGGTGTTCCGCGAGGACGACGATCTGCTCATCGGGCCGCCCACGCTCGGACGCTGGAGTTACGCGTGCTCGAAGCTGATGGATGAATTTCTGGCGTTCGCCTACATGCGCGAGCGTGGGCTGCCGATGACCATCGTGCGGCTCTTCAACGTCTCCGGACCGCGGCAAACCGGTCAGTGGGGCATGGTGCTGCCGCGCTTCGTTGAAGCGGCCCGAGCCGGCCGGCCCCTCCGCGTGCATGGCGACGGCGAACAGACGCGCTGCTTCTGCCACGTCGCGGACGCCGTCGAGGCGATCCTGCGCCTGCGGGCCTGCGAAGCGGCCCGGGGCGAAGTGGTGAACGTCGGCAATGATGTCGCCATCACCATCCGGAACCTCGCCCGGCGGGTGATCACGGAGCTGGGTTCCCTGTCGGACATCGAGACCATCCCCTACGAACAGGCCTATGCCGCGGGCTTTGAGGACATGCGCCACCGGCGTCCCGATCTGGCCAAACTGGAACGCCTCACGGGCTTTCGTCCGGAGCGTGACCTGGGTGCCATCATCCGCGACCTTGCGGGAACCGCCTGACCGCCCCGCCGGCCAGCGCAACCGGCGGGCAACCTTGGCCAACCGGCGGCGGGCCATGAATGCCGTCGGCCGGCATCACGTCCGGGTCCCGGCCGCGGAATGTTTGCCTTGGGTCAAGGTTTTGGTCCGGCGGAGCGGTCAGATTGCGATTCCATGAAGCCAATGCCACACCTTCGCCCCGGACTGCTGCTGGGACTGACCCTCGGGGCGGTCCTCACCGCCGCGGCGCAATCTGGCGAAGACTATGAGCAGGCGCCCATCCGCTACACCGCCACGGCTCCCAAGGACGCCATCGTCGGGATCGAGGCGCGGTTGCATTCGGGTGACCTGAAGCTCGAGGGCGATGACCGCGCGAAGATGCTCCGTTTGCTGCGGGAGCTGGACATTCCCGTCGAAAGTCAGGTGATCGTGTTCGCGAAGACCAGCTTTCAGCGCGAGCGCATCAAGCCCTCGACGCCGCGCGCGATCTTCTTCAACGACGACATCTACCTCGGCTGGGTGCCCGGCGGCCTTTTCGAGGTGGCCAGCATGGACCCGGAGCTGGGACCGATCTTCTACGGCTTCGATCCTCACGAGGATACGGTCCCCAACAGGGCGCGGTTCGGCCGCGACGAGGACTGCCTGCGCTGCCATGGCGGGCAGTTCGTCCGGGGAACCCCGTCGGTGTTCGTGCGCTCGGTGCACAGCGACGAGTCGGGGGATCCGCTGCTGAAATTCGGCAGCGAGGTCGTGGACCACCGCACGCCGTTCAGCGACCGCTGGGGCGGCTGGTATGTGACCGGCCGGCACGGCCAGGCCCTGCACCGCGGCAACGTTTTCGTGCGCGAGGAGAAGGGCGAGCTCGTCGCGGATCATTCCAAGGGCGCCAACGTCACCAACCTCGCGCCCTACTTCGACCTCCGGCCTCATCTGACAAACACCAGCGACATCGTGGCCCTGATGGTCATGGAGCATCAGCTCGCCACGCAGAACTCGCTGACGCGGGCCGCGTTCTCCGCCCGGCGCATGATGCATTACCAGCAGAGCGTGCAGCGCGACCTGAAAGAAGAGGTCACCTCCGAACCGACTTACGACAGCGTCCGCCGCGTGATCGAAAACTCCGCCCAGGACGTGGTGGATCACCTGCTTTTCAAGGACGAGGCGGCGCTGCCCGACGGAGGTGTCGAGGGTTCGCCGGCGTTCCGGGAAACGTTTCAGCAACGCGGCCGGCGCACGCCCGCGGGAGAGTCATTGCGCGATCTTGACCTCCGGCAACGCCTGTTCCGCAACCGCTGCAGTTACCTGATCGATTCGGCGCAGTTCGCCGCGTTACCCGAAGCGCTGCGCCGGCGGATCTACGCCCGTCTCGCCCACGCGCTGCGACCGGACTCACCCGATCCCCGCTACGCCTATCTCCTCGCCGACGAACGCGCCCGGATTGTGGCGGTGCTTCGCGCCACCCACCGGGGCCTACCTGCCGGCTGGCCTCTGAACTGATTTCGCCGGCGAGCAGCGGAGTCGGCCGGAGACTTGTCGGCGACGAGGCCGCCTCGCAGACTGCCGGCATGATTTTCCCGCGCTCGCATGCCATGCCGCGATCTCCGCTCGCGCGGACGGGGATCTCGCTAGCGGCCGGTTTGGTGGCGCTCGCCGCGATGGCCGCGCCCGCGCCCACCTTCGAGAAGGACATCCGGCCGATCCTCAAGGCGCACTGCTTCGACTGCCATGGCGAGGGCGAGCAGTTGAAGGGCGGCCTCGATGTGCGCCTGCGGCGGTTCCTCGTCGCGGGCGGCGACGACGGTCCGGCCATCGTGCCCGGCAAGCCCGACCAGAGCGAACTGCTGAAGCTGGTCGAGAGCGGCAAGATGCCGAAGCGCGACAAGAAGCCCACCGCCGCCGAAATCGCCCTGCTCCGCCGCTGGATCGCCACCGGCGCGAAGACCGCCCGGCCGGAGCCGACCGAACTGCCGAAGGGCACCAGCGGCATCACCGAGGAGGAACGCTCCTTTTGGTCGTTCCAGCCGATCCGCCAACCGGCGGTGCCGAAGACGAAAAGCCGCGACCGCGCGCGCACTCCCGTGGACGCGTTCCTCGTCGCCGCGATGAAGCCCGCCGGCGTCCGCTTCTCGCCCGACGCGGACCCGGTAACCCTGATCCGCCGTGTGACGCTGGACCTCACCGGCCTGCCGCCCACGCCGGAGGAGGTGGAGGCGTTCGTGCGTGAGTGCGGAGAGGAGCGTGCCGGTGAAAACACGAAGACAGGAAAGCAGGAAAACGGGACCGCGAGTGCCCCGCCTGTTTTCCCTTCTTCCCGTTCACCTGTTTTCCAACCTTCCAGCTCCGCCTACGAGCGCCTCGTGGATCGCCTGCTCGACTCGCCGCACTATGGCGAACGCTGGGGCCGGCATTGGCTCGACGTCGCGGGCTACGCCGACTCCGACGGCTACAGCGACGCCGATCCGCCACGGGCCTACGCCTGGAAGTATCGCGACTACGTCATTCGCGCCTTCAACGACGACAAGCCGTTCGACCGCTTCCTCACTGAACAGCTCGCCGGCGACGAACTCGCCCGGGCCACGTCTGCCAACGCCGCTTCCGTCGCCCTCACCAGCGCCGGGTCCCGCGACCTGCTCACGGCCACCGGCTTCCTCCGCATGGGCGCCGACGGTTCCGCCACCGACGCGCTCACCGACCGCGACGCCGTCCGCAACCAGGTTGTCGCCGACACGCTCAAGATCGTCTCCACCTCGCTGCTCGGCCTGTCGGTCGGCTGCGCGCAGTGCCACGACCACCGCTACGACCCGATCCCGCAGGCCGATTACTACCGGCTGCGCGCCGTGTTCGAGCCGGCCTACGACTACAAGCAGTGGCGCACGCCCGCCCAACGCCTCGTCTCGCTCTACACCGACGACGACCGGAAGCAGTCAGCCGCGATCGAGGCCGAGGCGCAGAAGCTCGCCGCCGTAAAGGAGGCCAAGCAGAAGGACTACCTCAACGAGGCGCTGACCAAGCATCTGGAGAAGTTCGACGAGGCCCTGCGCGCTCCGCTCCGCTCCGCCTACGACACGCCCGCCGACAAGCGCACGCCGGAGCAGAAGAAGCTGCTCGCCGACAACCCCAGCGTGAACATCCACCCCGGCGTCCTCTACCAATATAACCAGAAGGCCGCTGATGACCTGAAGGCGCTGGACGCCAAGATCGGCGAGATCCGTGCGAAGAAGCCCGTGGAGGATTTCCTCAGCGTCCTGACCGAGCCGGCCAATCATCGGCCCGTCACCCACGTCTTTCATCGCGGCGACTACCACCAACCCAAGGCCGCGGTGGCGCCCGGCGGCCTCAGCGTGCTCAGCGCGACGGGACAGCCCATCGAATTTCCGGCCAAGGCCGCCGACCTCGCCACCAGTGGCCGGCGGCTCGCCTTCGCCCAATGGCTGACCAGCGGCACGAATCCGCTCGTCGCGCGCGTGCTGGTGAACCGCATCTGGCTCCATCATTTCGGCCGCGGCCTCGTGAACACGCCTGCCGACTTCGGTGCGATGGGCGAGAAGCCGTCCAATCCCGAACTGCTCGACTGGCTCGCCAGCGACTTCATGCAGCATGGCTGGAAGCTCAAGCGCCTGCACAGGCTCATCCTGACCTCAACCGCCTTCCGGCAAGCCTCGCGCCGCGATCCGAAGCAGGAGCGGCGTGACCCGGAGAACCGCCTTTACTGGCGCATGCCGGTCCAACGGCTCGACGCGGAAATCATTCGCGATGCCGTGTTGGCGACCAGCGGTTCGCTCAACCGGAAGCAGTTCGGCCCGCCCGTGCCCGTGCGGCCCGACGTGCATGGCCAAATCGTCGTGGGCGAGGACAAGACGACCGGCGACAATAAGATGCCCGTGGAAGGCTCGCTAAACGGCGAGGAGTTCCGCCGCTCGGTTTACGTGCAAGTGCGCCGCAGCCGGCCGCTGGCGCTGCTGCACGCGTTCGATGCGCCGGTGATGGAGGTGAACTGCGAACGCCGCCAGAACAGCACCGTGGCCACGCAGTCGCTGATGCTGATGAACAGCCAGTTCCTGCTCGACCAGGCCGCCCGCTTCGCCGCCCGCCTCGAAACCGACGCCGGCCCCGACCGCACCGCGCAGATCCGCCGCGCCTGGCAGCTCGCCTTCCAGCGCCTGCCCACCGCCGCCGAACAGACCGAGGCGCTCGCCTTCGTGGAACGGCAGGTGACGCACCTCGCCTCGCTGCCGTCACCCCCGGCCGACGACAAGGCGAAGAAGGACGACAAGGCCAAGGCCGAACCGAAACCCACGCCCGAACGGCAAGCGCTCACGAACCTCTGCCAGGCGCTGCTGAGCGCGAACGAGTTCCTTTACGTGGATTGATCCCAAAACGTGCGCGCGCTGAGCGGATTGCGAAATGCCATTGCTTTCTCTCCAACCCCCGCCTTTGGACAGGAGTGTGCCCCGATCTGGAACGCAGTTTGGTTGGCCGAATCGCCGATTTACCAATTGAAGTTCGGGGTGCCGCAAGCTTGGCAATAGACCAGATCGTCGCCGGCAATCGTTTCACCACAGTGGAAGCAGTGGTCTTTGGTTCGGGAAAGATGAGCTAGGCACGCGGTGTCGGCCTCGTGTCCCGCCGCTTCGCGGTATTCATGCAGCAATTCCGAACGCAGTGCGGTCATCTTTGCCGACCACTCCTTGCGTTCCTCCCTCGCGAGGGGAACCGCCTTGCTGAGCCGATCGGACTGTCGGAACAGGTTGGCCAAGCGTTGACGGGCTTCGCGAGGAAGTCGTGGTGCCGAGTAATCGCCTAGGCAATCCTCGTGTGAGCAATGGAAAGTATGGAAGTCCGTATGGATCAATCTTACTTCAACAGCATTCCCGGCTCCAGCTTCCCGTTGGTTGTGAGGATCTGGAAGTGGTGCGCCGGCGGCGAGCGGATGGTCGGGCCTCTTCGCGACCGTCAACACCGAGGCAATTGCGGCACGTGCTGGAAATGTGCGTCGGAGGTGCAGAGCACGAGGTGATGTTGGACGGCCAGAGCGGCGATCCAGAGATCGTTGGTCGGAATGGCGACCGACTTGCGGCGGAGTTGAAGGAAAAGCTGAGCGTAGTGATGCGTCGTCTGTTCGTCGGGCAGAAGCACGGTGACGCGCGGGCTGTTCAGGAAGCGCTGAAGATTCGCCGCATTCGTGGATTCCTGGTTGCCGGCCGCAAACCCGGCCCGCAGTTCGGCCAGCACGATCAGCGGCAGAAAGATCTGACGGGCCGTGCGGACGAGGTGGACCCGGGACGCATCGCCCCGCATGAAGTCGCTGTAGGCGTTGGTGTCGAGGGCGACCTTCATTTCCAGGCGTCCTCGTCCACCTTGGAAAACTCGGCGACCGCCCGGTCGAAGGCGGGGTCTGGCTGCCAGGAACCGATCAGGGCGTCCAGATCGGTGTGTTCGCGGGGCTGCGCGTCGAGTTCGAGGCCGCGGGCCAAGGCTTCGACGGCGACGGTGTTGAGGCTTTTCTCCTCTTCCTTGGCCCGCCGCCGCAGCGCCCGGTCAACGGCCGCGGGAACGGCGCGGATGGTATATTGTGCTTCCGGCATGCAGGCATTTTACGCAGGCAATGCCTGCATGGCAATGCGGCTGCCTTAGCGGCCAGATCATTCCCTACTTCAGCGGCATGCCCGGTTCCGGCTTGCCGTTCGTCGTGAGGATCTGGAAGTGATGCACGCCGGCGGCGAGCGGGTGGTCGCTGGTCCACACGATCCGGTGGTCGGGCGTCACCTCGACCATCGAGACGCCGGAGTTCGCCGCGTGGCTGCCGACGACGGTGTTGCCGTTGGCCAGGCGCTGGGAACCGCACGGGTCCTTGAACAGCCCCTTCACGTGGTCGTTGTTCACCTGCCACGCGATCTCCCCGCGGCCGTTGAACTCGACCACCTTGTTGCCGTGCGTGAGCGACACCAGCGTGTGGCCGTTGTCGAGGCGGATGGCGGTGAAGGGCCAGTTCTCCGCGGGCCGGCCGCCGAGTCCGGGCAGGTCAGTGCGCAGGACGTTCACCACGCGGCCATCGGGCGCGTATTCCTTCACGGCGAAGGCGAGCAGGTGTGGCACCAGGTAGTTGCCGTTGCGGAGCTGCCTGGCCATGCGGGTCTGCATGTGGGTGTTGTCGGTCTCGGGCTGGAGCGGAACGGTGAGCACGACCTGACCCTGGGGATTCACCTCCAGCAGGCGCGGCTTGGCGCCGAGTTCCGTGACCAGCGTGTTGCCGTTGTAAAGCCGCTGGGCGGTGCCGATTTCGCCATTCTCGGGACTGCGCCGGTAGCTGAAGGCGATCTGGTTGAGCTTGGGTCCGGGCGGGATCACTTCCTCGACGCGATCGGCGTAGGCGAGGAGCACGTTGCCATTGGGCAGCACGAAACCGTCGCGCGAACCGCCGGCGTATTCCCAGGTGGCCTTCCCGTCCTCGCCGATGATCGCGGTCTTGCCGCCGAGCACGAGGTAGGAGTGCCGAATCGTGTCCGGGGCCGGGTCCGCCGCGGACACGGTCAACAGGCCGAGAACCAAAGCGGACGAAGAAAGGGCCAGGCGGCCGAGGCGGGAGAACATGGCCGGAGGATTTCCGGGAGGTCCCGGCAGCGGAAGCGCAATCTCGCGCGCAGCCGGGCTTGGGAACGCTGGTCGCCGGCGGGAGCATCCCGACAACGTGTGCGTCTGCTCGGGCCGCAGGCCATCGCTTCCGGGGTGGGCGTTCGCCCGGTGCCAATGGCCCGATCCGACAACCTGTGCGAGCCTGTGCCCGTTGACCGCCCCTGCCGGCGAGATGACGGCGACACGTTGTTCCCGCCGGGCGCATCTTGGCACCACCCCTGCCTCCCTCTCCTCCACGCGGTGGAGGAGAGGGCTGGGGAGAGGAGGCAGCTTGGAAAGCCCGCGCCCCTTCGTTGGCCCCCCTCTCCCCGACCCTCTCCCCGCGCTCCGCTGCGGGGCGAGGGAGCAAACCACCGGAGGGGCACTGCCAAAATGCGCCCGTTCCCGCCCGCGGGGAAAATCCGCCGTGCAAACGGCCGGGAGGCGTGCTGGATTCGGTCCATGTCCCCCCGGTCTCAGGCGCGCCGCCGCGGCTTCACGCTCATCGAGCTGCTGGTGGTCATCGCCATCATCGCGATCCTCGCGGGGATGCTGTTGCCGGCGCTGGCCCGGGCGAAGCAGCAGGCGCAGCGGATCAAGTGCCTCAACAACCAGCGGCAGCTGGGGATCACGTCGCTGCTCTACAGCGGCGACTCGCAGGAATGGCTGGTGACCAACGGCGAGGTGGATTCCGCCGGCGGGAACGGCCCGAAGCTGTGGGTGCTCGGCGGCTACCACAACTTTGCCCCGGCCTTTACCAACACCGCGTATCTGGTGGATCGCCGGCACGCGGCCTTCGCGGCCTACATCCAGTCGAAGGACATCTACAAGTGCCCGGGCGACGTGACGACCCACGTGGTCAGCCGCGGCCGGCCGGTGCCGCAGGTGCGCAGCTACGCGATGAACCTGTATCTGGGGCCCAACCCGGACATGCAGAACCGGCTCTCCGCGCGGTATCGGGCCTTTCGCCGCACGACCGACCTGCCGGATCCCGCCGGCACGTTCCAGTTTCAGGACCTCGCCCCGCAGAGCCTGTGCACACCGGCGTTCATCGTGCTGATGCCCGGCAACGCCAACGACCAGTTCTTCCACCTGCCGGCCTCGCACCACAACTCCGGCGGGGTGATCGCCTTTGCCGACGGCCACGCGGAGGCGCACCGGTGGCGGGATGCCCGCACGTTCCGGAAGGCGACCCTCGGCCAGCGCATCGACCACAACCTCGTGGTGCCGCGCAGCCAGGACCTGAAGTGGATCCAGGAGCACACCACGGTGCTGAAGTGACAACCGGCCGGGACGTGCGGAGGCGCCGGCGGACTCCGTTCACCGTTTCGGCCGCAGCGTCTGGGTGTCGCGCCGGAGTTCCTCGAGGTGCTTCAGGACGTCGGCCGTGAGCCGGTCCATCTTCTCGTGGAGGTTCACGATCTCGAGCTCGGCCTTGAGGTTCACATCATACTCGATGTCGGAGCGCACCCGGTCCTTGGCCGCCTGCCGGTTCTGGCTGAGCAGGACGAACACCGACAGGAAGATCGCCTCCAGCGAGACGGTCAGCGTGAGGAAGCCGAACGGGAACGGATCCCACTGCGGAATGCCGGGCAACTTCACCGAGTTGAGCAGCAGCCAGACGCCGAACCACACGACGTGCAGCATCAGGAACGGGATGCTCCCGGCGAATTCGGCGATCCAGTCGGCGCCCTTCTGCACCAGCGTCCGGCGGTCCTCGATCTCCTCGTTCACGTTGCGCGAGGCGGTGTGACGGAGACGTTCGGCCGTGAACCGCATCCGCCGTCCCATCGCGGCCAGCAGGTCCATGGCCGCCTGGGGCCGCAGGCGCAGGAACCGCTCGAGGTCCGACCGGTGCAGGCGGAGGGTCTCGGTGTCCTCCGTGGCGACGACCGAGGCGCTGCGGGGACCGGAATCGAGCAGGGAAATCTCCCCGACGAAACCGCCGGCCGGGACGTTCTCCAGCACGATCCGTTCGCCGGTGTCGTTCTTGAAGAACACCTCGAACCGGCCGGTGCGCACCAGGAACAGCGCCTCCCCCGGGTCGCCGACCTGGAACACCATGTCGCCGGCCTTGAACTGGACCACCTCCAGCTCGGCCGCGAGTTCGGCCCGTTCGTTGTCGTCGAGGAATTGGAAGAGGGCGACCCCCTTGAGCAGCTCGGAATCCGGACGCATGGCCGAGCATGGGCCGAGCCGGCGTCCGGGAGGAAGCCTGTTCCGGGGAGGCGCCTTCCGGTTTCCCCCGCGCCGCTCCGGCCCCTAATCTGGCGCGGTGACCGCCCAACGGATGCCGCTGGCCGACGACCTGGTGCTGGACGCCCGCCGCGTGGTGTGGCTGCCGGTTCAGCGGACGTTGGTCGTGCCCGATGTGCATCTCGGCTTCGCCTGGGTGCAGCGCCAACGCGGCCAGCTCCTGCCGGTGCGGGAGACCGAGGATGCCCTGGCCCGCCTCGCGGAACTGCAGGCCGATTACCGGTCCGAGCGGATCGTTTTCCTGGGTGATCTGGTCCATGCCGCGTGCGACCTTGAGCCGCTCCGCGAGAGCCTCACAGCGCTCGCACGGCAGTTCGCCGGCGGCCCGGAACTGGTGCTGGTGGTCGGCAATCACGATCACCGGCTGCCCGCGCGGCTGGCCGACTGGGACATTCCCATCCGGACCCTGGCCTGCCTTGATGCGGGCCGCTTCCGGCTCATCCATGGCCACGAGGCCGCGCCCGCGGAAACGCTGGAGCCTCCCAACCGGCTGGTCCTGATCGGCCATGAGCATCCCCGCGTGGAACTCGGTGACGGGGTGGCCACGCGGATGAAGTGTCCCGCGTTTGCCTGGGACGATCACACGCTGGTGATTCCCGCGTTTTCGGAATGGGCGGCCGGCTGCAATCTCCAACGCCGCGACTTTCTCGGACCCGTCGCCCGGGCCGCCCGGTTTCACACCGTGGCCGCCTGCCTCGGCCCCCGGCTGCTGCGGCTGCCCTATGCGCGATTGCTGCAAGATGCGGCTTCCGCTGGCGCCGGCTCCCGGGCTAGATAACGGCCGTGCAGTTCCATGAATTCGGTTTCCGGCTGGCCCTCCAGGACGCGATCAACGCCCTCGGCTACAAGGAACCGACCCCCATTCAGGCCCAGGCCATTCCCCTGCTGCTCGAGGGCAAGGACGTCATCGGCTCCGCCCAGACGGGCACCGGCAAGACCGCCGCGTTCGCCCTGCCCATCCTGCATCAGCTCGGCGTCCACGCCCGCGATCCGCGCTGCCTCATCCTCGAACCGACCCGTGAACTGGCGGTCCAGACCGAGGAGAACTTCCGCAAGTTCTCCCGCTTCACCGACCTCCGCTCCGTCGTGATCTACGGCGGCGTGGGCTACGAACAGCAGCGCGCCGCCATGAAGGCCGGCGTGGATGTCATCGTCGCCACGCCCGGCCGCCTGCTCGACCTCGTGCAGGACCGCACCGTGTCGCTGGCGCAGGCGAAACACCTTGTGCTCGACGAGGCGGACCGGATGCTCGACATGGGCTTCCTGCCCGACGTGAAGCGCATCCTCGAACGCTGCCCGAAGGAACGGCAGACCGCGCTCTTCTCCGCCACCATCCCGCCCGCCATCGCCACCCTGGTGAAGTGGGCGATGAAGGATCCCGTGCGCGTCGCCGTGGACATCGAACGCTCCGCCGCCTCAACGGTGAAGCACGTCATGTATCCCGTGGCCGAACGGCAGAAGAACGACCTGCTCCTCGCCCTGCTCGAACACGCCCACTGGGAAAGCGTCATCATCTTCTGCCGCACCAAACGCGGGGCCGACGACGTCTTCGCCACCCTCAAGCGCGCCAACCACAAGGCCACCGTCATCCACTCCGACCGCACGCAGGGCCAGCGCCAGCAGGCCCTCGACGGCTTCAAGAAGGCCCGTTACGAGGTCCTCGTCGCCACCGACATCGCCGCCCGCGGCCTCGACATCGCGGACGTCACCCACGTCATCAACTACGACGTGCCGGAGCATCCCGAGGACTACGTCCACCGCATCGGCCGCACCGGCCGCGCGATGACGACCGGCGACGCGATGACCATCATGACCGCGAGCGATGCCCAATTGGTGGCCGCGATCGAGCGCTTCATCGGCCAGAAGGTGCCGCGCGAGAAGCTGGAGAACTTCACCTACCAATACACCGCCATCTTCGACGAGGCCCGCCTCGGCCCGCTCTCCGAACGGCGCGTGCGCGGCGTGAAGCTGTCCGGCGGCGGTTACTCCATCGGCGGTGGTCGCCGACGCAGGTAAGCGGTCAATGACTCGCACTCAGAAAATTGCGACAACTGCCTGGGTGTCACTCCTTGCGTGCGCCATTGCGGTGCTGGGTTTTGACTGGGCCCCGTTCGGAAACGCCAGCAAAGGGGCGGCGATTGGAACCATTGGCGCCACTGTAGCAACGGTGCTGATGCGACGTAAGTGATGCCGGGTGCGACGGCATCGGCGTAGGGAGATCGCGCCAGCGTCTTGGAGTGCGGCAGCGCAGCGGAGCGTAGCTGCCGCTTTGGACTAGACGCCCTCCTTCAGCAACCCCGCCCGCTTCTTGACGCTTCAGGGCCGAAAGCGGCGGCAAGCCGCGCGCACTCCAAGACGTTTCGCGACGGACTACGCGCGCTGGCCTAGCTCACGCAGGAACCGCCCGGTGTGGCTTTCCCCACATGCCGCGATGCCTTCCGGCCGACCGGTGGCCCCGAACCGAACAACAGTGCCGGATGAGCGAGGCGATTCTGTTTCCTCTGCTCCCGGATTCTTCGGCAGGGTCGCGGGGTGGCCGATTTGCCCGCCAAGCGTCCGACATTGAGGGTGCGCCTGACCGCCGCCGCGGAGAGCGCGGTGCGGGCGGGCCATCCGTGGGTGTATTCCGACTCGGTGCGCGAGACCAACCGGCCGGGCGAAACGGGCGAGGTGGCGGTCGTGTTCGACCGGCGTGACCAGTTTCTGGCGCTGGGATTCTTCGACGCGGATTCGCCGCTCCGGCTGCGCATCGTGCATGTGGGCAAACCGGTCCAGCTGACCTCCGCCTGGTGGCAGGAGCGGATGCTGGCAACGGTCGCCCGCCGCCACGGAGTCATCGGCCCGGAGACGGACGGTTACCGGCTGGTCAGCGGCGAAAGCGACGGCTGGCCGGGGCTGGTGGTGGACCGCTACGCGGACACGCTGGTGCTCAAACTTTACGGCGCGGCCTGGCTCGGCCGGATCGCGGAGGTGACGGACTGGTTAGCGGCGGCGCAACCGCATGGACGGCTCGTGCTGCGATTCAGCCGGAACCTGCGCGCCGCCGCGGAAGCGCTCGGCTGGCACGACGGACAGAATCTCCGGGGCGAATCGCCGGACCCGGCGGTGGTGTTCCGCGAGAGCGGCATCCGGTTCGAAGCGGAGGTGGTCCAGGGGCAGAAAACCGGATTCTTTCTCGATCAGCGGGAGAACCGCCGGCGGATTGGCGAGCTGGCGGCGGGCGCCGAGGTGCTGAACGCCTTCAGCTTTTCGGGCGGCTTCAGCCTCTACGCGGCGCGGGGCGGGGCGCGCGCCGTGTCGGATCTCGACATTTCCCCCCATGCGTTGGCCGCGGCCCGCCGCAACTTCGCGCTGAACCGGGATTTGCCCATCGTCGCCGCCGCCCGGCACGAGCAGATCCAGGCGGACTGCTTCGCGTGGTTGGAGGAGGCGGCGGCGCGCGATTTTGACGTGGTGATCCTTGATCCGCCCTCGCTGGCAAAACGGGAGGCCGAACGGTCGGGAGCGATCCAGGCCTACGCTCGGCTGGCCGCCGCGGGCCTCCGCCGCGTGCGACCCAACGGCCTCCTGCTGTCGGCCTCGTGCAGCGCGCATGTGAGCGAGGCGGAATTTTTCGAGGCGGTCCGGTCAGCGGTGCGCCGGAGCGGCCGATCTTTCGCGGAACTGGGCACCACCGGCCACGCGCCGGATCATCCGGCCACCTTCCCGGAAGCGAAGTATCTCAAGGCGAT
>CAIWAH010000222.1 GCA_903910585.1 uncultured Verrucomicrobiota bacterium | reverse complement strand
GCGGTGATGTCGGTGAAGGTGGCGATGACCTGCTCGGCTTCACCCTGGGCACCCCGCATCAGCACCCGGGAATTGATGGAGAGCCAGCAGCCCCGACCCGACGGATGCCGCAGCGAAAGCTCAAACGCATCCACGCTGACACCGTCGCGCAGGGCCCGGAAGATCGGATAACGCTCCCGCGGCAGGGGCAGACCGTCGGCACTGCGGCAATCCCAGTCTTCGCCCATGGTGTGGCCCACCACATCCTGGCGCCGGCGGCCCAGGATGGATTCGGCCGCGGGATTGACCGACAGAATGACGCCCCGGGCATCGATGACGATGATCCCCTCGGCCATGCTCTCGACGATGGTGCGCAACTGCAGTTCCTGGCGGGCCAGTTCCCGTTGGGCGTGCCGCGCCTCGGTCAGATCCCGGCCGATGCAGTGCAACTCCTCGTCCGAAAGCCGCCGCAGCACGACCTCGATTTCAACCCGCGACCGGTCCGCCCGCTCCAGCTCAATGTCGAACGGCCGGACATCCTCACCCGCGGCGACGCCCGCCATCGCCGCCATCCAGGGGGCGCGATGTTCCGGCGCGATCCAGCGGGCGTAGGGCTGGCCAATCAGGGAATCGCCCGGGTGGGCCAGCAGGCGGTGGCCGACGGGATTGATGAAGGTGATGTGGCCGCGGAGATTCAGCGTGAGGATCTGGTCGCTGGCGGTTTCCGCGATCAGGGCGAACCGGCGTTGCAGCCGGTTTTCCGATTCGAGCTGGTGCTGGCGCAGGCGCTGCACCCGCCGGGAATGCAGCCACCAGGCCGCGCCCACCAGCGAACCCAGCACCGACACGAGGGCGACCAGCCCGAACGTGATCGTCAGGCTGCGCGGCAGCGGCGGGCCCTCCACCACCCGGATCGAATCCGATGAATCCAGGAAGAGTTCCGCCTCGGCCGGCCGATTTCTTTCGCCCGCCAACGGCATCAGCACCCCCTGCGCCTCGACCAGGCTGTCCACGGAAATGGACCCGAGCCGGTCCTCCGTGCCGGACTCGCGTTCAAAGCGAAAGGTTTCCGAGCCTCCCACCCGCACCAGCACCCAGTGGTCGTGCGGACCCTCCATGTGCCGGTAAACGAGCCGGCCGGTGAGCTGCACCTTCCGGCCGAACAGGTCGGGATCGGCCAGCGACGCCGTCGCCGCCGCGGTCACCGGTGCGGGCGCCGTCGCCGGTCCCAGATCCTGCACCGTGCCCGCCCGGAATTCGAGCCGTTGCGGGGTCCGCTCCGCGGCGCCAACGACCCGGACCCGGTGACCGACCGGGGTGGCGATCCGGTTGGTGAGATGCACGAAGATTCCCTGGCCGGAATCCTGGAGCACAAAACGGCTGGCGGTTTTCCACGTGATGACGCCTTCCAATTCGACCTGACGGTCGAGCCACGCCGCGTTGGTCCCGTTCAGCAGGCCGCGCACGGTCACGGCGGCCGGGGTTCCGGTGTTGGTCCGGACCAGCTTCAGCTGATTCCACGAGTCCAGCAGCAGGCCGCAGTCGAGGATCTGCCGTTCCCGGACCCCGAGACTGGAGATGCCGGTCACCTCTGCGGCGACCTCGCCGGAGGGAAACGCGGGCGGCGGTTCGGGGCCGGTCAGCCAGATCGGCACGCCGTCCGAAAGGAGCAGGAGTCCGGACTGCCCGTTGATGTTGAGCCGCTGGAACAGCGTGCCGGTGACCGCCACGCGGAAGTTGTCCCATTTGCCCTGCAGCTGTTCGCGGGCCAGCGCCCCCACGGGCGCGGGCAATGGCCCGGTGCCCAGCAGGTCCACCCGCTCAGCGCGCACGGTGACGGTGAAATAGCCCTCGATGGCCCGCCCCGTCACCCGCACGCGGCTGCCCACGGCCAGCCCGCCTGGAACCGGTCCGTAAACCCAGATTGCGGAGGAATCATCCGCGAGCACGAAGCCCGAATTCCCGGCGTCCAGCCAGGTGATGACCCCGGTCAGTTCGGCAGCCGGATTGCCCCGGGCCTGCTCCTGGGTCAGCCGGCGCACGTTGCCGATGCTGGACATCACCGGCGGCGCTCCGGCGGCCAGCGCGTCCTGCGCCACCACGGCCGGCGGGCACCATAGGCCGGAGATCAGCGCGACGAACAGACAACTGGAGGCCATCCGCGTCGCGATCAACGCACGCAGGGCCGGGCGGAAGTGTGCAGGGGAGAACAACCGGCCAATGACAGCCCCGGCCGGGCGCTGCCGTCAACGCTGCCGCGCTGGCGAGGGAATCGCCCCGGGCTTGTCTCCCGGCTTCATCGGGGGCTTACTTCCTGCATGAACCGCCGCGATTTCCTCCAGCAAGGCTCCTCCGCGCTCGCGCTCGCTGCCGCCGCCTCGTATCTGCCCACCACGTTTGCCGCCGAGGCCAGGCCCCTGCGCGTCGGCCTCATCGGCACCGGCTGGTATGGCAAGAGCGACCTGTTCCGCCTCTACCAGGTAGCGGCCATCGAGGTCGTTTCCCTGTGCGACGTGGACAAGAAGCTCCTCGAAGACTGCGCCAACACCTGCACGCAGAAGAACAAGTCCGGGAAGCGGCCCCGCACCTACGGCGACTACCGGAAGATGCTCGCCGAAAAGGATCTCGACGTGTGCCTCATCGCCACGCCCGACCACTGGCACGCGCTGCCGATGATCGAGGCCTGCAAGGCCGGCGCCGACATCTACTGCCAGAAGCCCACCGGCGTGGACGTGATCGAAAGCCAGGCGATGGTCGCCGCCGCCCGCAAATACGGCCGCGTCGTCCAGATCGGCACCCAGCGCCGCAGCACGCCGCACCTTATCGAGGCCAAACGCGAGTTCATTGATTCGGGCAAGATCGGGAAGATCATCAGCGTGGACGTGTGCTGCTACTGGCACATGCGCAACCGCGACACCCTCCAGTCCGCGCCCGACACCGCGCCGCCCGAATGGCTCGATTACGAGAACTGGGTCGGACCCGCGCCGATGATGCCCTACAACAGGATCGTCCACCCCCGCGGCTGGCGCGCCTACATGGAATACGGCAACGGCATCGTCGGCGACATGTGCGTCCACATGCTCGACATGGTGCGCTGGATGCTCGGCCTGAGCTGGCCCAAGAGCGTCACCTCCTGGGGCGGCATCCTGCACGACAGGGCCGGCCGCGCGAACATCACCGACACCCAGACCGCCACCTTCGATTTCGAGAAGTTCCAGGTCACCTGGAACCACCGCACCTGGGGCCAGATGCCCGACCCCGACTATCCGTGGGCCGGCATCATCCACGGCGAAAACGGCACGCTGAAGGCCAGCGTCTTCCGCTACGACTACATCCCGCGCAACGGCGGTCCCGTGGTCCACCGCGACCAGCTCATGGAGCTCGACAAGTATCCCGAGGACAACGTCGAGAAGGACCTGGAAAAACATGTCGCCCCGGCGATCCGCGGGCACATGCAGAACCTGCTGGAATGCCGTGCCACCCGGGCAAAGCCGGTCGCGGACATCGAGCAGGGCCACATTTCGAGCGCCTCGTGCATCCTCGCGAACCTCTCGCAGAAGCTTGGCCGCACGCTGAAGTGGGATCCGGTGAAGCACGAGGTCACGGGCGATCCCGAGGCGAACGCCCTGCTTCGCCGGCCATATCGGTCGCCCTGGACCCATCCCGATCCCGCGGCGGTTTGAACTCTTTCCGCTGCTCCCGTCCGGTGGGTCGCCCCGCGGGAGCCGGTGCCCAGGCGACCTGCGCTAACCCGATGGCCCCGTCCCGGCCAGCTGATGCCCCCGTATGTGAACCGGCGACGTTCCTCCGGTTCATCACGCTGGCGTTGCGCCTGTGGCTCGGGCTGACGGGGTTTCTGCCAGCGGTCGCGGTGCCCAGCTACCGTTACACCGCGGATTTCGTGATCCGCTCCTGGCATACCGGCGAAGGCATGCCCGAAGGTTCGGCGCCTGCCCTGGCGCAGACTCCCGACGGTTACCTGTGGGTCGGGACGTTCAGCGGCCTGACCCGCTTCGATGGCGTGGAGTTTGAACGGGTCACGGCACCGGCGGCCGGTCTGACCCCGACGGCAATGGTGACGGCGCTGCTGACGACCACCAACGGGCATCTGTGGGCCAGCACCGACCACGGGATGTTTGTCTTCAACAACCGCCGGCTGATCGAAGGCATGGGCCAGAAAGGATGGCCGGCGGGCGAATATGTCCGGTCCTGGACGGAAACGCCGGAGGGAATTGTGGCGGCCACCTTCAATGGCCACTGCCGGCGCTTCGACGGCGAGGCCTGGCAGGCCCTGCCGTCGCCGGACGGCCGCCCGGGAGGATTTACCGTGGTCGCGGATTCCGCCGGCCAGCTCTGGGCGATGAAGGACGCCCTCGGTTACTGCTGGCGCAATCGAACTTGGCAACGCCTGGCAACGCCGGAACCGCGGCCGGTCTTTCGCAGCCTCTGCCAGGCCCATGCCGGCGGGGTCTGGTTTCTGAGCAACACCGGGCTCTGGCGGGCGGAAGGGGACCGCCTGTGGCTGGAACGTCCCGGCCAGTCCATCACCATTGATCCGTGGGGTGCCCAGGAGGATTCCCGCGGCCGCATCTGGCTCTCGAGCATACTCAACGGCCTGGACCTTTTCCGGCCCGACGGCACCACGATCCGGCTGAACCAGTCCAACGGACTGACAGCGGATTCGTTGCGGGTGGCCTTCGAGGATCGCGACGGCAACATCTGGCTCGGCTCCTCCGGGGGCGGCCTGATGTGCCTGCGCGAACGGCGCTTCACCGTGCTGGGGCGCGACGCGGGCCTCATGAATCCGGCCGTGAATCAACTGCGGCTCGATCGCGCCGGGCAATTGGTGGCGTCAACGCAGGGCGGCGGCGTGCAGGTGCAACGGGGAGACCTGTTCCGCGAGCTCGACCCGCCCCGTGAGCCCAATAACTTCCTGTTTGCCCACGCCACCGCCGAGCAGCCGGACGGCACGCTTTGGGGCGCCTTCGACTACGGCCTGTGCCGGCGGCGAGGCGACGAATGGGAGCGGGTCAGCCATTCCTCGCTGGGCTCGCGGATGGTGCGCGGGGTCTTCGTGGACCGCCACGGAACCCTGTGGGCCGCGTGTGAGAACGGCATTGCCCGATGGACCGGGGAGGGGGTCGAATTCATCGGCCAGAAAAACCCGAAGGCCACCTTTGTGCAGTTGGTGGATCATCCCGACGGTGGACTGCTCGCCGCCAGTTCCAACCGCGGCCTGTGGGAGTTGACCGCCATGGGCCGCCTCGAACCGGTCGCGAGGGAAATGCTGGGGGAGCTCAGCATCTTTGTCCTGCTGCCCATCGGGGACGCAGTCTGGTTCACCGCCTCGGACGGCCGCCTTGGACGCTTCCGGGGCGGACAAGTGGCCCTTGTCACCGTGCGGGGCGTGGATGCGAATGCGCCGATCCTCAGCATGGTGGACGACGCGCTGGGCAACCTCTGGCTCGGCACGTCCCGCGGTCTGCTGCGGTTGGCCGCCAAGGATGCTGCGGCCGCAGCCGACGGGCAGCCGGTCGTCGTTGCCGCCCAGGCCTTCGGAGCGGCGGAAGGCGTGACGAATCTGGAGTTCCGACGCAACCACCAGCCCTCGGCCATCCGGGACCGCAGCGGCCACCTTTGGTTCGCCACCGGCGCCGGCCTGCTCCGCTTCGATCCGGCCCTGACCGATTCCGATCGGCCGCCGCCGCTCACCGCAATTCGGTCCTTGGAATACTATCAGCCCGTCCGCGGCGAGGCTGTTACGACGTCGCGGCGACAGGACGATCCGGAGTTCGCCATCACGGTCCCGCCGGGCACTTCGCTGTTCACCTTCAAACTGGTCGGCCTCGAACTGAACGCCCCCGAACTCCTCCGGTTCCGCGCCCGGCTGAATACCGCCGACGGCGCGCAGGCGCCCTGGCAGATTCTGGCCGAGCCCCGGGTCAGTTTTCCGCTGCTGCCCCCCCGGCCGCTATCTCTTTGAGGCGACGGCGGCGCGCCTGGGTGAACCGTGGAACCCGTTTCCGGCCCGGCTGGAGTTCGAGGTGCTTGCCCCGTGGTGGCGGCTGCCGGTCGTCCGGGTTTCATTCCTGGTCATCCTGTCCGGGGCGTTCCTCGTGGGCGGCGGCATGCTCTACCGCCTGCGAACGCGGCAGTTTCGGGAAAGGCTGGCCGCCGCGGCCAGACTGCTCGATGAACGCCGCGAATCCGAGCGCCAGAACCGGCTGCTCCGGGAACTGCTCGACCAGTCCGCGGACAGCATCTTCGTCGTGACTGTGCCGGACGGACGGCTCGCGGATGCGAGCGCCTCGGTCGAACGGCGCCTGGGGCATCCTCCCGCCGAACGCCCGGCGCTGAGGCTGTCGGACCTGGGGCTTTTGCCGCCCGGGCAGGACTGGCCCGCGTTTCTGGCGTCGTTGCGCGCGGGCGCCGCCGTGCGGTTTGAAACCAGCCTGCGCCACCGCGACGGCCGGTCGGTGCCGGCGGAAGTCGAGGCCCGCCTCAGCGCCCGGGGTGGTGAGGAATTTGTGCTCGCGATCGCCCGCGACATTTCCGAACGCCAGGCGGCCGCCCAGCGGGAACGGCTGCTCGAAACGCAGCTTCGCGACGCGCAGAAAATGGAGGCCATCGGCCGGCTCGCCGGCGGCATCGCCCACGATTTCAACAACCTGCTTCAGATCATCTGCGGCTTCACCGACATCCTCCGGCAGGATTCGGACATGAGTGCGTCGGCCCGCGAGGAAAGCCTCGCCGAGGTCAGCCGGGCCGCGACCCGGGCCTCGGACCTCACCCGGCAGCTGCTGGCCTTCAGCCGGCGTGAGGCGGTGGAGATGCGCCGTTGCCAGCTCGCCCATTGCGTCGGGGAATCGCTCCGGCTGCTGCGGCCGTTGGTCGGCACGCACATCCGCGTGGAGCCGGAGATTACCGGCGGCCTTCCGTGGGTCCAGGCCGACAGTGGCCAGTTGGGACAAGTGCTGCTCAATCTCGCCGCCAACGCCCGCGACGCGATGCCCCACGGCGGCACCATCCGCATCGGGCTGCGGGAAACGGAGTTCCAGGCCGAGGGTGTGGAGGTGCCGGCGTGGGCGCTTCCGGGCCGGGGCGTTGAACTCTCCTTTGCCGACTCCGGCGAAGGCATCGGTCCGGACCGCCTGAGCCGGATCTTTGAGCCTTTCTTCACCACCAAGGAACGCGGCAAGGGCACCGGCCTCGGGCTCGCCGTGGTCTATGGCATCGTGCAGCAGCACCGCGGCCGCATCACGGTGGACAGCGTCGTCGGCCGGGGCACGACCTTCCGGATCGTGCTGCCTGCCTGTGTGCCCGGGGAAGGACCGGACGAAAGCCCGCCTGCTGCGCCGCCGCCCAGCGCGGCGACGCAACCCAGACGCATCCTCGTGGTGGACGATGAGACGACCATCCTGCAGCTCGCCGAACGGGTGCTGTCCGGCGCGGGCCACCTGGTGTTTCCGGTGGCGGACGGCGCCGCCGCCATCCGCACCTTCGCCGCCAATGTCCGGGACATTGACCTGGTGATCCTGGATGTGCTGATGCCCGGCCTCACCGGCTGGGCGGTGGCGCATGAACTGCGCCGGCTCCGGCCCGATCTGCCGATCCTCTTCTGCAGCGGCTATGCGACCGAGGAGGGCGAACGGGAAATCGCCGCCCTGCCCGGGGCCCGGTTGCTGCTGAAGCCGTTCACACCCACGGAGCTGCTCGTCGAGGTGGAACTGCTCGCCAGCCAGCATCCGGCCAAGGCGGGCTGATCGGCGGTTTTTCGCATTCCGCTTTGGCCGGCGGACGCGTTCACTTGCGCCATGTTGCTGACTGAAGCGGAGCTCCATTCGCTCACCCAACTCGTTCACCGCACGCCGCATTCCCTGCTCGGTCTGCATCCGTTGGGGGATGGATCCGGGCTGGTCGGCCGGGCCTTTGCGCCGGATGCCCTCAAGGTCGAACTGGTCCCGGTGCACGACCGGAAGCTGCCGGCCTTCGAGCTGAAGCGCCTGGCGGAGACCGCGGTGTTCGAGGGCGTCACGACCAAGGCAACCCAGGTGTATGCCTACGACCTCGTCATCACATGGGCCGACGGCACGAAGACGCAGGGGCGCGATCCGTATTCCTTCTGGCCGACCGTCGGCGACACCGACCTGCATCTGTTCAACGAGGGCAATCATCGCGCCCTGGGCGATGTCCTGGGCGCGCACCTCACCGAACTCGACGGCGTGCCCGGAACCGCCTTCGCCGTGTGGGCGCCCAACGCCCGGCGGGTTTCGGTCATCGGCTCCTTCAACCAGTGGGACGGCCGCCGCCACGCCATGCGCCAGCTCGGTTCCTCCGGCGTCTGGGAAATCTTCGTGCCCGGCGTCGCGGAAGGTGCCCTCTACAAGTTTGAGATCCTCGACGCCCACGGGAACCTGAAGGTGAACACCGACCCGTTCGGCGCCTACTTCGAGCAGCCGCCCAAGCAGGCCGCCATCGTCTGGAACACCCGGAAGTTCCAGTGGACCGACGCCGCGTGGCTCGAACAGCGCCGCCAGACCAACGCGCTCCGGGCGCCGATGAGCATTTACGAGGTCCACCTCGGCTCGTGGAAACGGAAGTCCGGCTGGGAAGCCCTCGGCTACCGCGAACTCGCCGGCCCCCTGGTCGAATACGTCCGCCAGCTCGGCTTCACGCACGTCGAGTTTCTGCCGCTGGCCGAGCACGCCTACTACCCGAGCTGGGGTTATCAGGTCACCGGTTTCTTCGCCCCGACCAGCCGCTACGGCACGCCCGACGACTTCCAGTTCCTCGTCAACGCGCTGCATGAGGCCGGCATCGGCGTCATCGTGGACTGGGTGCCGGCGCACTTCCCGCGCGACACCTGGGCCCTCGCGCAGTTCGACGGCACCGCCCTCTTCGAGCACGCCGATCCCAAGCAGGGCGCGCATCAGGACTGGGGCACGCTCATCTTCAATTATGGCCGCCACGAGGTCCGGAATTTCCTCGCCGCCAACGCCCTCCACTGGTGCGAACGCTTCCACATTGACGGCCTGCGCGTGGACGCCGTCGCCTCGATGCTCTACCTCGACTACTCCCGCAAGGAGGGCGAATGGATTCCCAACCAGTTCGGCGGCCGGGAAAACCTCGAGGCCATCGAGTTCCTCAAGCACGTCAACTACCTCGTCCACACCGAGCATCCCGGCGTGGTCACCATCGCCGAGGAGAGCACCGCCTTCCCGATGGTCTCGCGCCCGCCGTATCTGGGCGGACTCGGCTTCAGCCTCAAGTGGAACATGGGCTGGATGCACGACACCCTCGGCTACTTCGGCCGCGACCCGATCTACCGCCGCTACCACCAGAATGAGCTGACCTTCGCCATGCTCTACCACGGCCACGAGAACTTCGTGCTGCCGCTCTCGCACGACGAGGTCGTCCACGGCAAAGGCTCCCTCCGCCGTCGCATGCCGGGCGACGACTGGCAGGGCGCCGCCAACCTGCGCACGCTGCTCGGCTACCAGTGGCTTTTCCCCGGCAAGAAGCTCCTCTTCATGGGCGGTGAATTCGGCCAGAGCATCGAGTGGAACTCCGGCGCCGAGCTCGACTGGTGGCTGCTCGAGGCCGGCCCCTACCACGTCGGTGTCCAGCGCTGGGTCAGCGACCTCAACGCCTGCTACCGCCGCGAACCGGCCCTCTGGCGCGGCGACTACGAGACCGACGGCTTCTGGTGGGTGGACTGCGGCGACCACGCCAACAGCGTGCTCACCTTCATCCGCTACGACCGCGAAACCGGCTCCCACGTCCTCGTGGTGCTCAACCTCACGCCGAACCTGCTCACCGGCTACCGCGTCGGCCTGCCCCAGCCCGGCCGCTGGCGCGAACTGCTCAACAGCGACGCCGCGATCTACGGCGGCAGCAACCAGGGCAACCCGCTGGGCGTGACCGCCGAGGACTACGCGGTGCAGAACCAGCGCTACTCCGCGCTCTTCACGCTCCCGCCGCAGAGCGTAAGCGTGTTCCGGGCGGAGTAGTTGGCGAGGCGAACCTGAAGGCAATCGGCCATGCACGCCGGAGATATCGTCGCCGTGCCGGTTCTGGTAATGGGAGTCCTTTCGCTGGGCTTCAGCGACGCAATCGCCAAAAGCCTGACCATGCTTTCTCGGACAGTTTTCCAGGAACCAATCCGTCGTTGGCCATGGGTCAAGCCGCTGGTGCTCCTCGTCTTTGAGAACACCAAACTCCCTCTGATCGTAAAGGTGGTGGGTGGTGTCTATGTCATCAGCGGGTTGCTTATGGCGGCATTCTTCAGGCTGTTGGATCGATAAGGTGCGGATCTCTGGCCAGGAAGCATTCGTCCAACCAAGGCATATGGCCCAGCATTGGGGTCTGCTTGCCGCATTGAACCTGCCGCCGGTTGCGACATACTTCTGCCATGCAACTTGCCGAACTTTTGCCGGCTCTGCACCAACTGCCGCGGCCGGAAAAGCTGCTCGCGGTGGAGTTTCTGAACGGCGAACTCGCCCGGGACGCTGAACCGGGAGCGGCAACAGCCCAGACTGCCAAACCGGCTGATTCCGGTGCCATCCATGCCGAAGTGCTGGCCCTTTCCGGTCTTGTCCCGGCCAGCTTTGAAGCCCGGGACAGCCACTTGGAACACCTGTTGGCCAAGCACCGGTGAAAGTCCTGCTGGATCTCAACGTCCTGCTCGACGTGGTGCAGCAACGCGTGCCGCACTACGAGGCTTCGGCGCAGGTTCTGAGCTGCGCCCGGAGGGGCAAAATCACGGCAACGATTCCCGCCCACGCGGTCACCACCCTGTTTTACGTGCTGCGCAAAGCGTCTGGGCAGGCGGTTGCCGGGACGACCACGGATTGGCTGCTGCACCACTTCGAGATCGCCCGAACCGACAAGGCTGTCCTTGCGGCGGCCCGCGCATTGCCGATCCCGGACCTTGAAGACGCGGTGGTCGCTGCCAGCGCTTCCGGCTGCCAGTTCATCGTGACCCGTAATGTTGCCGACTTCGCCGGTTCACCCGTGCCAGCGATCACGCCCGTAGCCTTCCTGCTCCAATTGAACGTCCCGGAATCCGCCGGAGATTAGACGACCCCAAGGATGCCTCCTTGAGTGGATTGTTCCGGGCGGCTTGAAATAGCTTTCCCTACCTCCGGGTGGCGCCTACCGAAATACAGCCGGCAACGAGCGCTTCCGGCTGCATGTCACAACTGACGTGCTACGCATTGCAGACCCAGCGTTGCTCCGCGCCCTTCACGGCTGGCTCTTTCGTCCCGCCGTGACGGCGGCTTCGTCTCGGTTTGCCCGGAGTTGGTCCCGGCGGGATTGATTTTGCCCGGAAACTCCTCTCGCTTCCCCGGGGAATGGGATCCGAATCCGAGGACACACCGGCAGCAAGCGGGCGCCGGCGCTGGGTGCTCTGGCTGGCGGCGCTGGGCTGGAGCGCCGTGGTCGGCTTGGCCCTGGGGTGGCTGACCGACGGGCCCGGCGGGCCGGCGGTGTGGGTGTTCCGGGAAAGTGACCTGAACCAGCCGGCGTTCGGCGAGCGGCTGCAGGCGATCTTCCGCGGTGAACTCGGCCTGCAACGCACGTATCCGTGGATTCTGTTCGGGCCATTCGTGGCGCTGCTGGCCTGGCACTTTCCCTTGGAGCGCGAACGTCTCCGCCGCCGTCTGCCGCTCAACGTGGCCGCCTGTCTGGTGTTCGTGTGGTCCTGTCAGGCTCTGGATCTGTCCTCCGTGATGGCGCGGGCCAATGTGGTCGTGGTGAGTCCGGACGGCGGGCCCGGCCGGATTCCGGTCCCCGGGAACGAGGCGCTCCGGCCCGGACCGCCGCCGGAGCCGTCGTGGCGGCCGTTTCGTCCGCCGCGAACGCTGTCGCTGCGCCATGCGGTGCTGGACCTGCTGGCCTACGGGGCGATTTCCGGGCTGGTCCATTCCGTGAACTTCTACGGCCGTCTGCGGGAACGGGAGCGGCGGGCGTTGGTGCTGGAAACCCATCTGGCCAAGGCCCGTCTGAGCACGCTCCAGGCGCAGCTCCAGCCGCACTTCCTGTTCAACAGCCTCAATGCGGTCACGACGCTGCTCCGGCGCGATCCGCGGCTGGCCGAAACGACGTTGGTGGCGTTGAGCGAACTGCTGCGGCTGGCCCTCAGCCAGACGGAGAAACAGGAGACGACCCTGCGCGAGGAATTGGAGTTTGTCCGGCGTTACCTCGAGATCCAGCGCACGCGGTTTGGCGACAAACTGCGGGTCGAGGAGGACCTTGAACCGCAGTCGCTGGACTGCCGGGTGCCGACGCTGGTGTTGCAGCCGCTGGTGGAGAACGCCATCCGCCACGGCATCGAGCCGGGTGACCGGCCGGGAACGGTGCGCGTGGGCGCGGCCCGCCAGGACGGCCGGCTGGTGCTGACCGTGGAGGACGACGGCGTGGGCCTGGCCGGGGACAGCGCCAACGCGGGCGCAGCGAACAATTTCGCCGTGCCCGGCTCGCAGCGGGCGCGAACCGGAATTGGTTTGGCCAACCTGCGCGGCCGTCTCCAAGCTCTTTACGGCGACCGGCAACGGCTCGAATTGCGGCCTCGCGCCGGCGGCGGTGTGGCCGTCCGGGTGGAGCTTCCGTGGGACTCGCCAGCGCTGCCTTCCATCCCCGGCCCGGAAACGGCTTGAGAACGATCAGCGCCATCATTGCGGATGACGAACCGCTCGCCCGCGAGCGCGTGCGCTCCCTGCTGGCGGAAGAGACCGATGTGGCGGTCGCCGCCGAGTGTGCCGATGGCGCGCAGACGCTCCGGGAGACGCAGCGGCTCCGGCCGGACCTGCTTTTCCTCGACGTGCAGATGCCGCGCCTCAACGGCTTCGCGGTGCTCGAGGGGCTTTCGCCGGGCCCGTTGCCGGCGGTCATCTTCACGACTGCCCATGATGAGCACGCGCTCCGGGCGTTCGAGGTCAACGCCCTCGACTATCTGCTGAAACCCTTCACGGAAGCCCGCTTCAAAGTGGCGCTCGAACGGGCGCGTGCCCGGCTGGAGGAGGGTGTCGGCGCGGGGGATTCGCGGTTGAAGTCGCTGCTCCGCGAACTGCACGCACCCGCCGGGGGGCTCGGGCGGATCATGGTCCGCTCGGCGGAGCGAATCCTGTTCCTCCGGCCCGCGGAAATCGTGCGGGTCGAGGCGGCCGGCAATTATGTCATCCTGCACGCGGGCCGCGAACAGCACATCCTCCGCGACACCCTCTCGGCGCTGGAAACCCGGTTGCAGCCGGCCGGCTTCATGCGGATCAGCCGTTCGGGGCTCGTGAACCTCGCCTGCATTCGCGAGATCCAGCCCGTGGGGGCGGGCCGCCATGTGCTGCTACTCAAGGATGGAACGCGCCTCGACATGACCTGCGCCCTCGGCGAGCTGCAGGCCCGGCTCGGAGAAATCTGAGCGGCGGAGGAGGAATACTCCGAGGGCCGGTGGCGCTTCGAGCACCGGCGCATGTCGGGTTTTGCGGAAGTCGTATCGCCCCGACCTCATCCCTTCCGATTGGGGCCTCATCCCGGGTGGAATCGGCCTTGGTCACATCCCGGTCGCGGCCGCCGGTCATCCGTATGAGATGGCGGGGAAGTTCATCTGCATGCTCACGGAACAATGAAAACAAAACCTCTGATCTTGGTCCTCGCGGCGCTTGCTGGCGTTGGTGGTATGTGGTTCGGCTGGTCGGCCGCCCGCGACCGTTGGCACTCGGCTACACCACCGGCCGACACGGTTAATGGTTCCGATTCACCCGGCCACGCGCCCGCCCCGCCCAACACGCTTCGTCCACCCAATCCGAACCGGCGGTTTGAGAAACTGAGCCCGGAGGAACGCGTCCGGCTCGCGCGCAAAGGTCCGGTCGGCGGGTGAATTCCGTTGCCCCAGGAACGACGACACCCGGCAAACACCTCTTCCCCCATGAAACCACTGCTTTCTGGAACAACTCGCCAACGGTCCAGTTTTCGGCCCGGTGCGCACGCCTTCACGCTCATTGAGCTCCTGGTGGTGATGGCCATCGTGGCTCTTCTTGCGGCCCTGCTGCTGCCGGCGCTGGGGCGGACGAAGGCCAAGGCCTTTAACACCGCCTGCGTGAACAACCTCCGCCAACTGGCCGTCGCCACCCGGCTCTATGCCGACGACAATCATGAGCGCCTGCCGAGCGCCGAAATCCTCCCCACGCAGCCGGTGGATCCGCTGCATCCATTGCCGCGGATCTGCGATGTGTTGGCCGCCCAGGTAGGCCGGGCCGCAGGCACCAACTCGAATGCCGGCGCCGTCTTTCGGTGCCCCGCTGACCACCGCGGCCGTTTCGCCGCCGAAGGTTCCAGTTACGAATGGAACACCGACCTCAACGGCCAGCGCATGGACGAGACGCGCACGGACACGGCCTTCCTGCTGGTGAAGAAGGGAGACTTCTCCGGTGGGGTCACCAACTTCGTCATCACCATGCCGCCGGGCACGATCCCGCTCCTGCTCGACTACGACGAGTTTCATCCCCGGCCGCCGAAGCTGGGCAAGAACGTCGCCTTCATGGACGGACACGTTGCACCGCTGGAAGCCGCACCCTGAATTGTCCCGCACCATGTGGGTCGGAGTGCTTGCGGGGACGAGTTGATGTGAAGCGACCCGTTCGCGGCGGGGCCGGACACGGTTGTGCCGATGGACCCGATGAATGACTTCAGCCTAGCTTCGTCAGCGTAGGGAGCTTCGCATGAAACTTCCCGCCTTGGTCTTGCGCCTTGTCGCCGCCCTGTCCGTTCTCAGTCTTGAGGGAGCCGCGGACAACGCCGGCCCCTTCGCCCACCTCAAGAACCTCCGCGAGTTCGGTGTCACACCCACTAATTCCCCCGCCGCCAACAAGGCCGCGCTCCAGCAGGCGATTGATTGGGCGGCTCCACGCGGTGCGGCGCTGTTCCTGGAACCTTCGGACGAGCCGTATCCCGTGGATGGCGGGCTGGTGCTCCGCATGAACGTCTCGCTCGTCGGCGTCCACGGGCCGGTCGGACGTGGCACGCGGCATCCCGCCAAACCGCAGCCGGTCGGCAGCGTCTTCCGCATCACGGACACCAACGCGGTCTTTCTCACCGTGGAATCCGCCACGCAGGTCCGCGGGCTTCAGTTCTGGTATCCGGACCAGCCGGTCGACGATCCGGCGAAGCTCATTCGCTATCCGGCCACGATCCAGGTCTCGCGCACCAAGGCGGCGCAGGGTGTGACGCTGTCGTGCCTGACTTTCTACGGCGAATGGCTGGCGATGGACTTCAACGCCAAGCCGCCGCATTTCTGCGAACAGATCCTGTTCGAGCATTGCTACGGCTATCCGCTGGGCGGGGAGTTCATCCGTGTGGACTACTGCTACGACATCCCGCGGATCCTGCATTGCCATGTGAACCCGTCGAACCAGCGCTTCATCCGCGGCGGCTACAGCAAGGCGGTGATCGATTCGGTGGTGGCGAAGAAGACGTTCACCTACGCCATCAACCACACCGACAACGCGGTGCTCATGGACCTGTTCACCTTCGGTGTTTATGGCGGCGTGTATCTCGGGCCCGCGACCTATGGCCAGCTCACGCAGTTCAACCTCGATTGCGTCACCGTGGGCATCCACAAGCTCGGTGACGGCACCTTCAACCGGAACTGGCAGATCGCGCAGGGCTCGATCATCGCCAACACCGGCCCGCGCGTGGCGGACGTGCATCCGCTCATCATCGAGGGCCAGGGCCACACCGCGCTGGCCAATGTCGAGTGCTTCTCCGGCGGCAACGGTGCGCTTACGACGCTGAACCAGTCGCAGGACTTCCTGCTCGTGCGCGGCGACCGGAAACTGACCGTGAGCCTCGTCGGTTGCCGGATGCGGAACTACGCCGCCGATTCGCCGCTCACGCTGGAGAATTCCAAGGCGGTCGTGCAGGCCACCGCCTGCGTGGACAAACGGGAGGAACCGTGGACGTGGCCGGCGAAGTGAACAGGTCGCCGGTGGCGGAGGGCGGGAGGCGCCCGCCGTTCGCGGCTCGGGGGAGCGGAACTACCGGCGAAGGGCGGCGGCGAAGGTTTCGAGTGCGGCCCGCTGCTCGGAATTGAGGGCGACGTTCGGCCGCGCCTGGCGCAACCGGGCCATCGCCGCCTCCGGATCGCTGGCCTGCCTCGTGTGCAGCAGCCAGGCCGCGAGCACGAGCGCGCTGCGGCCGTGGCCGGCGGCGCAGTGGACGAGGATCGGGCCGTCTTCCCGGTGCGCCTCGAGAAACTCCAGCGCGGCCCGGAGCTGCTCGGGCCGGGGCGGCGTGTGGTCCAGCACGGGCAGGCACCGGTAATTCGCCGCCGTGCGTAGCGCCGTCGGTTCGGTGAATTCGGACGTGAGATCCAGCACCGTGCGGAACGAACGCAGTTCGCCCTCGGAGCCAGCCAACCGGCGGCCCAGGAACAGGCCCGGCGTGATCTCGTCGAAGGGACGCGATGAGGTCGTCAGCCGCATGACGCGGAAGATGGCCTCGTTCAGCAGATGGTTCGGCCACAGGATCACCGCCCGCGCCGCGTCCAGCCGTCCGTCGGACTGCTTCGCCCAGATGCGCGGGTTGCGGGCGGCATAGGCGAGCGTGAGCACGCCGAAGGTCAGCACCAGGTAGAACCACCCGAGCCGCGTCCACCAGTGCCGGGCCAACACCGCCTTGGTGCCGGCCAGCAATGTCAGCAGGACGAAGACGAGCTGGAGTTTCATGGTGCGGCCAGGTGCCGGGCGAGCGCCACGAAGCCGTGGAGGTCCACGCGTTCCGCCCGTTCGGTCTTCGCGATGCCCACCGCCGTGAAGGCCGCGTCCAGCCGGGCTTCGGGCCAGGCGGCGGTGAGCAGCTTGAACATCATCTTGCGGCGCTGGCCGAAGGCGACCTTCACCAGCCGCGTGAACACCCGCGCCTCCTCCGGGGACAGCAGCGGCTGCGGTCGGCGGATCAGGGTGACGCACGCGGAATCCACGTTGGGCTGCGGGAAGAAGCAGTTTGGCGGGATCTTGAACCAGCCGGCCGGCTCGTAGCGCAGCGCGATCAGCAACGTCAGGAGGCCATAATCGTCCGTGGCGGGCTTCGCGAGCAGGCGCTTCACGACCTCCAGTTGCAGCGTGACGGTGAACCGCGCGGGCGGCGGCAACGCCTCCGCCAGCTCGACGAGGATGGGCGACCCGACCGAATACGGCAGGTTGGCGACCAGCTTCCAGTCGGCCCAGCCGCGGGGATGCTGCCGGAGCCACACGAGGGCGTCGGCGTGGAGCAGAGTAGGGCAGACTGCCAGCCTGCCCTCAGCGGCCGAGGACAATTCAGCATGGGTCTCCAGCTCGCTCACCACCCGGCAGCCAAACCGCTGTTCGAGAATCTCCACCAGCCGCCGGTCCATCTCGATTGCGGTCACGGGACAGCCGGAGGCCACGAGCAATTCCGTGAGCGGACCGAGGCCCGGGCCGATCTCCAGCACGCGGTCGCCCGGGACCAGTTCGGCCGCGGCGACGATGCGGCGGAGCTGGTTGCCGTCGTGCAGGAAGTTCTGCCCGAGCGAGCGCGTGAGCTGAAGGCCGCGCTCATCGAGCAGCCGGCGCATTTCGGTGATGGTCATGGAGCGGGCGTCGGGGGGCGCTGGGGCGAATCTGGAAAACAAGAAGACAGGAAAACAAGCGGTTCAATCGGCCAATCTGCCGAGTTCCTCCGCCACGGCTCGCAGCGTTCGCCGCAGTTGGGCCTCCGTAATCGTCAGCGGTGGCGTGAGGCTCAGGATGTTTCCGTGTTCGCCCTCGGGCAGCAGGATGAAGCTGCGGGCCAGCAGCCGTTTCATCAGCGTGAGGCAAACGTCGGTGGCCGGTTTTCCGTCCGGCGTAGAGAACTCAATGCCGGCCATCAAGCCCACGCAGCGGGATTTCATTTGGCCTCGTTCGTTCGGAAGTTGGCCGTGGCGTTCGAGCTCGGCCGCGAGCCAGGTGCCGAGCTTTGCCGTCCGTTCCACGAGGCGCTTCGCCTTCAGTTCCCGGATCTGTGCCAGCGCCATCGCGCAGCCGACGGGATGCCCAAGGAACGTGCTGGTGTGGATCGCCTCACCCGACGACGGCGGCCACGCGGCGTCCATCACGTCGGCGCGGCCCACGCACGCACTGAGCGGGAAGCCGCCCGTGAGCGCCTTGCCCAGGCAGATCAGGTCCGGCACCACGCCGCTGTGCTCGCAGGCAAACCACGTTCCGGTGCGTCCGAAGCCCGTGTAAATCTCGTCGAGGATCAGCAGTGCGCCGTGTTCGTCGGCCACCCGGCGGAGCAGCGGCAGGAAGTCCGGCGGCGGAATCCGGATGCCGCCGCGCGCCTGCACCGGTTCGACCAAAATGGCGCCGATCGCGTGACGCCGGAAGGCTGCGAACAACTGCGTCTCCAGCTGCGCCAGCGAGCAACCGCGCCCGGTGTTCGACAGGCGAGGGCGCCTGTCGGACGGAACACCGGCGGGGGCGCCGGTGCCACTCGCCGGACCGGGAGCTTCCGGGAACGGCAAGAAATGACCGAACTCGAGGAGCTGGTTTCGGAAGGGTTCGCGGAAATGCTCCCGGTGCGTCGCGTTGAGGGCGCCGTAGCCGAGCCCGTGATAGCCGCCCTCGAAGGCGATGATGCCCGGTTTGCCCGTGGCCAGTCGGGCGGTCTTGAGCGCCGCTTCCACCGCCTCGAAACCGGAATTGCCGAAGATGACTTTCCCCGTTCCGCATTGAGTGAGCGCCTTCTCACGTCGGCCGCCACGGACGGCCCAGCGTCCGAAGGTCAGTTCGCTGAGCCGCTGCGCGAGTTGGGCCTTCAGGGCATGGGGATGCACGTCGCCCATCGCGTGGAGCAGCGTGGCCATCTGCCGTTGGCCGGCCCGGACCACGCGTGGATTGGCATGGCCGGCCGCCGCCACACCGAACGCCGCCGTGAGATCGAGATACTTCCGTCCCTCGGCGTCCCACACAAAACAGCCCTGCGCCCGCTCCCAGACAATGGGCCACGAGCCGTCCGCTTCGAGAAATGTGACATTCCGCGATTCGAACCGGCACAGAAGGTTAAGGGTCTGGGCGGTGGTCATGGCAGTTGAACCGCTGATGAACGCAGATGAACGCAGATCGGAAGCCGAAGCGAGCCTCTCCAAGTCACAAGACACCTCCGGGAGCGGGCGAAGATTGCGTGCGGTCGAACGAATTGCGTGCCCGAAGGGAGGCAACCTCCCTTCGCCGCCTCCAATCTGCGTCCATCTGCGTCCATCTGCGGTTAAGATCAGACCCCCCGCGCATCCATGGGCCACACGAATTTGTGCATCTGCAGCTGGAAGCGCACCGGAAGATGGTCGGCGATGATGGCCTCGACGAGTTCCTGCCGAGTGAGCGGCGTGTGGCCGGCCGGGACCGCCTTGAGCGATTTGTCCCGCTGCGCGGCCACCAGCGGCGCGACCCACGAAAAGAGGAGCGGGCATTTGGCGTCGAGCTTGTGCTCGGCGATCACGGCCTTGGCCCACGCGTAGTCCTCGCGGGTGCCGATCACGAACTTGATCTCGTCGGTGGGCTGGAGGTGCCGGAGGTTTTCCCAGAGGTTGCGTTCGCTCTCGCCGCTGCTGGGGCATTTCAGGTCCATGATGCGCCGGATGCGCCGGTCGAGCCGCGAGATGTCATGCGCGCCGCTGGTCTCGACAAGGACCGTGTAGCCGTCGTCCGCCAGCCGGCGCATGAGTTCGGGCGCCTTGGGCTGAAGCAGCGGTTCGCCGCCCGTGAATTCGACCAGCGGCAGCCGGTGCTGGGCGGAGGCGTCGCCGGCGTTGATGACGGGCGGGAAATGCGCCCGTTCGAGGTGGGCGTAGGGTTCCGCCAGGCGGTTCACCTCCGTGTGGATCTGCGTGAACGTCCGGCGTTTGCCCGCCGTGAAGGCGTAGGCGGTGTCGCAGTAGGAACAGCGCAGGTTGCACCCCGTGAGGCGCACAAACACGCACGGCAGCCCGGCAAAGGTGCTCTCCCCCTGCAGGCTCAGGTAGATCTCGTTGACGACCAGTGAATCCGGCACGGCGGCGACCGTAGCAGCCGGCCACCGGAACTCACGCAAAGTCGGCGGTGGTGTCGCCGGCGGCCATCGCAACGGGAACGGCGACCGTTTGCGGATTGGCCGACGCAACGGGTGGCATTAGAAGACGCGCGTGCCACGCGTCGCCACCGATCGGTTTCACTTTGAACGGGAGCTCCTCGCCGCCGGCACGCTGCGGTTTGCGGGCGTGGACGAGGCGGGCCGAGGGCCGCTCGCGGGACCGGTGGTCGCGGCCGCGGTCATCCTGCCGCCGGCCTGGGTCAACGGCGGCATGCCCGGGGAACTCGCCGACCTCAACGACTCCAAGCAGCTCACCGAGGCCCAGCGCGAACGCTTCTTTGCGCTGCTGACCGGTCATCCGGAGGTCGAATTTGCCGTCGCGGAATGCGATCCCGCGACGATCGACGCCATCAACATCCTCCAGGCCACGCATCGCGCGATGAACACCGCGCTGCGCCGGCTGGAGCCGCGGCCGCCGCACGCCCTGGTGGACGGCACCCGGGTGAAGTCGCTGATCGTCGCCCAGACGCCGCTCGTGAAGGGCGACTCCCGGAGCTACTCGATCGCCGCCGCCAGCGTGCTCGCCAAGGTCACCCGCGACCGGGCGATGGTCGCCGCGGACGAGCGCTGGCCGGGCTACGGCTTCGCCAAGCACAAGGGCTATCCCACGCCCGAACATCTGGAGGCGCTCGCCCGGCTTGGCCCCTGTCCCATTCACCGGCGCAGCTTTGCCCCACTGCGTCAGCCCGAGCCGGAGCTGTTCGGCTGAGCCCCGGTCAACCTGCCAGCAGCAGTTTGCCTGCGGCCAGCAGGGCGAAGACGAGCACGAACGAGTCGAACCACTTCTGCGGCAGCTTCGCCACGGCGGTCCGGCCAAGGAACAGGCCGCCGATGATCGCCGGCACGAGCAGGACGTTGAACGCCAGGCTGGAGCCGTTGATGAGTCCGAGCTGGGCGCTGAAGGGCACCTTGATCAGGTTGATGAGCAGGAAGAACCACGCGGCGGTGCCGACAAAGGCGTCCTTCGGCAGCGCAACCGCCAGCAGGTAAAGGCCCATTACCGGGCCGGCGGCGTTGGCCAGCATGGTGGTGACACCGGCGACGAAGCCCATCGTCCAGGCAAAGCCCCGCGTGTGCGGGGCCCGGGCGAAGAGTTCGGGCTTCCAGTCCCGCCCGAGCTGCATGAGCGCCAGCGTGAGCACGATGCCGCCGATGACGGGATTGAACCGCGCCGCGGGGATGCCCTGCCGCTGGGTCCAGCCCATGATCGCCCAGCCGACGACGACTCCGACCAAAGCCGGCGGCAGCGTGCGGAAGACATGCGGCCACTGGGCGTGCCGGCGGAACAGCAGCACCGCCCCGATGTCGCCCGCGACGAGCATCGGCAGCACCACGCCGGTCGAGGCGAGCCCGGGGAACAGGTGCGCGAAGACGGCGACGTGCAGGAGGCTGATGCCCGGCAGACCGCTCTTGGAAACGCCGACGCCGGTGGCGGCGACCAGGGCGAGCAGCCACTGCAGGGCGGTGAACTCAGGAACCACGGGGCCGCGAGGGTTTCAGGCGGCGGAACCGCGGGCAAGGCGGCGGAGTGGGCGGAAATTGCCGTGGCGACGGCGCGTTTCGGACAAGACAACCGGACCGCATCGGCCACCCTCGCCGGCATGTTTCGCCGGTCCCTTTTGCCGCTGCTCCTGTTGCTGGGCAGCCTGACCCATGCCTCGGCCCAACGGGTGTATCGCGAGCGGATCGAGCCGCAGTGGTTCGCCGACAACGCGCACTTCTGGTATCGCAAAGACCTCCGCGGGGGCGCCCGGGAGTTCGTGCGGGTGGACGTGGCGAAGGGCGAACGCACGCCCGCCTTTGACCATGCCCGGGTTGCCGCGGCGCTCGGTCGTCTGTCCGGCAAGGAGGTCGCCGCCGACCAACTGCCGGTCGAGTCTCTCGAGTTCGGCACCAACCTCGCCACTGTGACCCTGCGCGGACGCGGCCAGGCGTGGGTGCTGCAACTGCCGTCCCACGAACTTGCGCCGGCGCCCGGCGCGGGTGCGGACGCCGCCAAGCTGCCCTTCGACCGCGAGGTGCGGCCCTCGCGACGCACCGGACCCGAGTCGGAGATCACCTTCGTCAACACCTTCGATTTCGACGTGGAGCTGTTTTGGCTCGATACCGAAGGCAACCGCCAGAGCTACGGCCTGCTGAAGCGCGGCCAGGAACGTGCCCAGCACACCTTCGCCGGTCACATCTGGCTCGTGGCCCGGCCCGGCGGCAGCACGCTGGCGGTGTTCGAGGCCGCGGATGCTCCCGGCCGGGCCGTGATCGAGGACCGCGAACCGACCCGCCGTTCGGGCCGCCGCCGCGACCCGGCACCGGAGGCGCCGCCGGCCACCGTGAAGTCGCCCGACGGCCAGTGGGAGGCCTTCGTCCGGGACCACAATCTCTGGGTCCGTTCGGTCGCGGTGCGCACGAACGAGTTTCCGCTGAGCTTCGACGGCAATCCGGGGCACCACTTCCGCCGCGACGCCTCGCGCGACCGGCTCGTGGGCATGGATTACGAGAAGGCCGATTACCCGGAGACGCTGCCGGAAGTCTATTGGTCGCCGGACTCGAAGAGGCTCGTCGCCCTGCAGACCCGCGTGGTGCCGGAACGCCGCGTTTACCTCGTCGAATCCGCGCCCAAGGACCAGCTCCAGCCGAAGCTCCAGTCGTATCCCTACCTCAAGCCCGGCGACGAGATCCCCGGCCAGAACCCGCGGCTGTTCGACGTTAGCGCGCGGCGGGAGGTGCCGCTCGACCACGGCCTGTTTCCGAACCCGTGGGATCTAGGTTCGTTCCGGTGGGCGCCGGACTCGGGCCGGTTCACCTTCGTTTACAACCAACGCGGCCACCAGGTCCTGCGCGTGCTGGCCGTAGAGGCCGCAACCGGCGCGGTGAAGGCGCTCGTGGATGAGCGCAGCGACACGTTCATCCACTACTCGGGCAAGTTCCTCTGCGACTGGCTCGGTGAGGAGGAACTGCTCTGGATGAGCGAACGCGACGGCTGGAATCACCTGTGGCTCTATGACGCCAAGACCGGCGCGGTGAAGGGGCAGGTGACCCGCGGCGAATGGAACGTCCGTGACGTCGTCCGGGTGGACCGTGAGAAGCGCGAGGTGTGGTTTCGCGCGGTCGGTCTCCGGTCCGAGCAGGACCCGTATCATGTCCACTTCGCGCGGGTGAAGCTCGACGGCAGCGACCTGAAGATCCTCACGGACGGCGACGGCACCCATTCGGTCCAGTGGTCGCCGGACAACCTTCATTTCGTGGACACCTGGTCCCGCGTGGATCGGCCGCCGGTGCATGAGTTGCGTCGTGCGTCCGACGGCGCCCGGATCTGCGCGCTGGAGGAAGCCGATGCCGCCGAGGTGCTGACCGCCCGGGGCCGCCTCCCGGAGCGCTTCACGGCCAAGGGCCGCGACGGCACGACCGACATCTGGGGCCTGCTCCATCGGCCCAAGGATTTCGACCCGGCAAAGAAGTATCCCGTGATCGAGAACATCTACGCCGGGCCGCACGATCACCATGTGCCGAAGGCCTTCCGCACCAGTTACCGGCATCAGCAGGAACTGGCCGACCGGGGCTTCATCGTGGTGCAGATCGACGGCATGGGCACGGCGTGGCGCTCGAAGAAGTTTCACGATGTGGCCTGGAACAACCTGCGGGACGCGGGCTTTCCCGACCGCATCGCGTGGCTGAAGGCCGCGGCCGCGAAGTTTCCCGAGCTCGATCTCACGCGTGTCGGCATCTACGGCGGCAGTGCCGGCGGTCAGAATTCCTCCGCGGCGGTGCTGTGGCACGGCGACTTCTACAAGGCGGCCGTGAGCGACTGCGGCTGCCACGACAACCGCATGGACAAGATCTGGTGGAACGAACAGTGG
>CAIWAH010000221.1 GCA_903910585.1 uncultured Verrucomicrobiota bacterium | reverse complement strand
GCTCGACCGCGCCTCGGGTGACCTGCGAGTCGGCTTCCAGAAAACGCCGGGCACCTACGTCTGGTCGGAGAGCCGCCCCACGGGCGCAAACCAGTTGAACGCCGCCGCCGCCGGCCGGTTCTCGGGCGGGCCCGAATACTACCTGGTTCTGGGCGGTTCCGACCAGGGAAGGCTGGCGATTGTCCATGCCTCCCCGGGAGCGGTGACCGGCAATCTCTTGAATCTGGGTGACATCCCCCGCGGCCCTCGCGAGCTCGCCGCGCTCAACTTCCTGCCAGCTGGCGGGCAGCCGGATATCTACGACGATTTCCTCTGCTACACGGCCCACGGAGCGGAGCCTACCCCACGCGCCTTGGTCCGGGTGCAAGGTGGATTCGGGGGCGTGCTCACCCGTATGCCTCAGCCCGCCCAGCCACCTGAACTCAGCCGGCTCAACCCCGTGCGTCTGGCGGCTTCGGCTCCGGGACAGTTCGCCGCCCTGGTGACGGGGGGAGCCCAGGACATGCTCACCGTCTGGAATCCGACCTCCACTCCGGCGACGCCCGCTGCCTCCGTCGCAGTCCCACCCGGCGGCGAGTTCGCGTTTGGCCGCTTTGCCCAGGGCCACGACCGGCATCACTTCCTTTCCTTCCGCGCCGGCGACGTCGGTCGCCAGGCGATTTCCCTCGGGGACTTGGCCACCTTGGAAAGCCTCGGTTCCAGCGGGGAAGCGGCGTGGAAACTTTCCGCGGTATGGGAACAGCTCAATGGCTTCCTCGCTCTGCCAGATGCGGCGAAGCTGCTGGCGCTGGCGGAGGATGTTTACCGGGTCAGCTCGCTCAGCAACAACGCGGCCCCCGGGAAGTATCCGCTGCCCGTCGATACGCTCCGCGGATTCTTCGATACCGGCATCCTGCACTCGAACTACCTCGCTGCCTCGGCCCTGACGGATCCGGACCGCACGACGGCTTTCACCACCTCCAAGGGCATGCTGAACGCGCTCACTCCGCGGCCCACGGTCACCCTCGACCTGGAAGTGACCGCGGCCTCCTTCCAGCCGCACTGCACCAGTCTCCGGATCGTCGGATCGGCAGCCACCCGGAACCTGTTCATTGCCCCGGGCTCACCGTTCAAGTTCCCCGAATCGTTCCAGCTTCTCGCCGGCAGCCACGTTCGCGTGCTCGCGTTCAACGACTTCACCGATCTCTGTCCGGGCGAAGATTTGCAGGTCATCCGCGCGGAGTTGATCGCGATCCCCGCGCCGACCTTCGTGGATTCCGACGGGGACCTGCTGCCGGACGACTGGGAATGCGCGTTCCTGGGCGGCGTGGGCGACAACGGCTCCGAGGATTTTGACGGCGATGGCATCGGCAACCTCCAGGAGTATTTCGACGGCACCGACCCGAAGGACGCGAAGTCAGCCGCGGCGGTGGCGGTCAACCTGAACACCCCGGCGGTGCAGATCGAGGACGCGGGGGACGGAAAGCTCAAACTCAAGTGGTCGTTTCCGGCTGCTTACGCCGACAAGTTCGACTTCACGGTCCACGCCACCTCGGATCTGGCGACCGGGTTTGCCGGAGAGGCGGTCAGCCCGGTTCATCTCGGTGGCGGCCAATTCGAGGTCAACCTGACCGCCAAGGCCTCCGCGAGATTCTTCGTGCTGCAGTCGCTCAAGGCGGCGCCGGGCGCCCGGGCGCAGAGCGCCGCAGTGCGGCGCTGACCGCGACCAGGCCCGCAGGGCAGGGATCAGAATCCGCCGGTCTTGGTATCGAGGCTATACCAGGCGTCGTTCGGACCGACGAAATCCGGGTCGCTGGGCCAGACCTTGGTGCCTGCGTATTCCCGGGTGAACCATTTTGCCATGTTCATGGTGAAGGCGCGTCCGGACAGATCGCCGAAGGTGGCGATGCCGCCAACGTTCTCGCCCTGGTTCTTGGCCTTCCGCGTGTTTCCGTGGCGCTGCGAGATTCCCTCGTAGGGAGAGCTGCCGACGTCATTGAACAGATACTGGTCCTGCTCGGCGGGTGCTTCCCAGATGAGCATCCCGGTGGGCCGAAGGCTGCCGAGGCGGAACTTGGACGTGGGCGTGTCCTTGGTCACCTGCGCGAATCCGACCGTGGAACCGTTCCAAAGGTAGCTGGTGATCTTGATGTTGCGCCGCTTGTAGTTCGCGGCCGCCTTGCCGGACGTGCGTTCCGCGGCGTCCTTGGGGCAGGTGAGCACTTTCTCCGTGCCGAGATAGTTGCCCAGCTGGCTGCGGCGGAAAAAGACCACCTGGTTGGTCCAGATCGCGTTGTCCGCCCGGCCTTCGCCGTTCGGCATGCCCTTGGAGGTGCACCACGTCTCGCGCTCGGCGCAGTCGCCCCAGCTCGCGTAGGGCAGGTAATCCTGGTTGTCGCCGGCAAACATGTGGGCCCCGAGCACCACCTGCTTGAGGTTGTTCAGGTCGTTCGCGAGCAGCGCCCGGTCCTTCGCCTTGCCCAGGGCCGGCAGCAGCATGCCGGCGAGGATCGCGATGATCGCGATGACGACCAGCAGCTCGATCAGGGTAAAGCCACGGTTCGGGCGGGTGGTATTCATCATGGGAACACGTCCAGAAACACCGGGTGGCGCCGGGAGTCAATCTGCGGTTCGGCCGGGAAGCGGATTGCTGCGCACCGGCCGGTGACGGCATGGTGCCGTCCGTTCGTCATGGCCAATCCTACCGTCACGCCAGCCATCGGTGCTACCGCCTCCGTGCGGGTGCCGGGCACCACCGCCAATCTCGGTCCGGGCTTCGACACACTCGGGCTCGCCCTGCGCTTCTACAACCGCTGTCAGGTAACCCGCCGGGCGGGCCGGGGAGTGAACATCGTTTCTCCGATTGCGGCGGACGCCCGTGCCGGCGCCACCGCGATGCTTTCCGAGGCGGCAAAACTTTTCTTCCGCCGGGCGAGGACGCCGGCCTTCGGCTTCGACATCGCGCTGACCGGCGACGTGCCGATCGCCCGCGGGCTCGGCTCCAGCGTCACCGCACGGCTTGGCGGTGTGGCTGCCCTCAATGCGCTCGTCGGGGAACCGCTGGGACGGGCGGAGCTGTTCCAACTGGTGACGGAGCTGGAAGGGCATCCGGACAATGCCGCTCCCGCGATCTTCGGCGGGTTCACCGCGTCCACGATGGTGGGGAAGGAAGCCCGCGCGGTGCGGTTCCCGGTCAGTCGTGCGGCAAAGTTCGTGACGCTGATCCCGAACTTTGAGGTGAGCACGCCGATGGCCCGCAAGCTGGTTCCCCAGCAGTTTTCCAAGGCAGATACGGTGCATTGCCTCACCCGCGTGGCGCTGATCACGGCGGCGTTTGCGTCCGGCGATCTCGAAGCGTTGCGCGGCTGTTTCGACGACCGCATTCACCAGCCCTACCGCGAGGCGCTCATCCCGCAGCTCAGCGCCGTGATCCGTGCCGGGGAAAAGGCCGGCGCCATCGGCGGTTGGCTCAGCGGCAGCGGCAGCACGATCATGTGCCTCACGCTGGTCAATCCCGCAGCGGTTGCGAAAGCCATGCACCGGGCCCTGCCGGATTCGCAGATCCACGTGCTGGAGGCGGATCGCGACGGGCTGCGGACCCTGTAGGCGCCACGCTCACCCGAAGTCGTGCGACGACGCGGTCTGGAGCCCGGCGTAGTCGAGGCGCGCCAGCGTGCGGGCGTGGACGTGGATCGTGCGGTGGCGGTTCTGGACCACGCCCTCGATGACCAGAAACGGCTCGGTCGTCAGCAGCAGCCGGACCTCCTCGAACAGTTGCGGCGTGACGATGGCGTTGCTGATGCCGGTCTCGTCCTCCAGCGACACGAAGCAGACGCCCTTGGCCGTGCCCGGCCGCTGCCGGCAGATCACCTGCCCGCCGATGCGGATGCGTTCGCCGTCACGGGCCGACGGCAGGTCCGCCGCGCGCCACAGGTCCGGCAGCTGCGCCCGCACGAGCGCCATCGGGTGCGGGCCCGTGGTGAGCCGTTGCCCGGCATAGTCGGCCTGGAGACGTTCCGCGGCGTCCATCGGGCGCAGCGGAGACAGAGCCGTCGCTTCGTCGCGGAAGAGTTCGTCCTGCCGGAGCGGCTTGCCGGTCTCCCACAGCGCGGCCCGGCGGTGGGCGGCGAAGGCATTGAGCGCGCCGAGTTCCGCGAGCCGGCGCCGTTCCTCGACCGTGAAGCGTGTGCGGTCCTGGAAGTCCGCGAGGGACGCAAACGGCTGCCGGGTCCGTTCCGCCAACATCGCCTCGACGTGTTCCCGGTTGAGGCCCTGCACCTGGTTGCCGCCGAGCCGCAGCGAGCCGTCGGGCTCGACCTGGCATTCCCAGCGCGACCGCACCACGCAGACCGGGCGGATGGGCACGCCGTGCTGCTTGGCGTCCCGCACCAGCGTGGCCGGCGAGTAGAAGCCCATCGGTTGGTGGTTGAGCAGCGCGCAGTAGAACTCGGGCGTGCGGTGAACCTTGAGCCAGGCGCTGGCATAGGCGAGCAGCGCGAAGCTGATCGCGTGGCTTTCCGGGAACCCGTAGAGCGCAAACGAGCCCACGGCCTGGGCGATCTTCTCGGCCACCGCGGGCTTCACCTGCTTGCGTTGCATCGCGGCGAGCAGCTTGGCCTTGGCCCGTTCCATCTTCTCGTTCGAGCGATGGAAGCTCAGCGCCTTGCGCAGCTCCTCGGCCTCGGTCCCGGTGAAGTCCGCCATGACCATCGCCATCTGGAGCATCTGTTCCTGGAAGAGCGGCACCCCGAGCGTGCGTTCCAGCACGGGCTTCAGCCGGTCGTCGTAATAGGTGACTTCCTCCTCGCCCATCTTCCGCCGCAGGAACGGGTGCGCCAGGTCGCCCTGGATCGGCCCCGGCCGCACCAGCGCCACCTCGACCACGAGATCGTAGAAGCACTGCGGCTGCATCCGCGGCAAGGTGGCGATCTGCGCCCGGCTTTCGACCTGGAACAGCCCGATGGTGTCCGCCCGCCGCAGCAGTTCGAAGGTCGCCGGATCGTTCTCCGGTAACTGCGCGAGATCCACCGGGCGGCCGCGCGTATTGCTCAGCGTCACGGCTTCTTCCAGCGCTGCCATCATGCCCAGCCCGAGCAGGTCCACCTTGATGATGCCGAGTTCCGCGCAGTCGTCCTTGTCCCACTGCGCGACCACGCGGCCCGGCATCGCGGCGTTCTCCAGGGGCACGAAGCGGTTGAGGCTGCCCTGGCAAATGATCATCCCGCCGGAGTGCTGCCCCAGATGCCGGGGCAGACCGGCGACCTGGGCGAACAGCGATGCGAAGGCCGCCGCACGCGGATGCGTGGCCGGCAGGCCGGCCTGCGCCAACTGTGCCGTGAGTTCGCGCGTCTCCGGGAAGTCGTCGTGACCGCCCAGCGCCGAGAAGCGTTCGATGACATCGACGGGCAACCCCAGCACCTTGCCCACCTCGCGGGCCGTGCCGCGGTCTCGGTAGGTATGCACGGCTCCCGTCATCGCCGCGCCGTGGGGTCCATAGCGGCGATAAACCTCCTGGATTACCGCCTCGCGGCCGTCGCCGCTGGGCAGGTCGATGTCGATGTCCGGCCAGCCCTGGCGGCCCTCGCTCAGGAAACGCTCGAACAGGACGTTGAACCGCACCGGGTCCACGGCGGTCACGCCCAGGCAGTAGCACACCGCACTGTTGGCGGCGCTGCCGCGGCCCTGGGCGAGGATGCGCCGTTCCTTCGCCCAGCGGACCAGGTCCGCGACGATCAGGAAGTAGCCGGCGAACCCCAGCTTAGCGATGAGCGCCAGTTCCTTCCGCAGCAGCACTTCCACCTTGGCCGGGATCTGCCCGTGATAGCGTTCCCGGGCACCACGATAGGCCCAGTCCTGCAGGACGCCCTCCATCGTTTCGCCGGCCCCGACCGGAAAGCGCGGGAACTCGTAGCCGAGATCCGTGAGCTCGAAGGTCAGCCGTTCGCCGAGCCGCAACGTGTTCGTGATGGCTTCGGGCAGGTCCGCGAACAGGGCGCGCATCTGCGCCGGCGACTTGAGGTGCCGTTCGGCGTTGACCGAGAGCAGCGCGCCCGCGGCGTCGAGCGTGGTGTGGTGCCGCAGGCAGGTGAACACGTCCGCCACCTGCCGGCCGATGGGCGTGGCCTGCTGAACGCCATTCGTCGCGAGCAACGGCAACCGCTGCTGCTGGGCCAGTTCGACCAGCCGGCGGTTCCAGCGGTCCTCCCCCTCGCGCTGGTGGCGCTGCAGTTCGACGAAGACGTTCGGTTCGCCGAACGCCTGGGTGAGCTGCCGCAGCCGCGCCTCGGCTTCGGCCGGGCGCTTCAGCAAGGCCTGCACGAGCGGTCCGTCCTTGCCGCCGGTCAACGCCACCAGCCCGGCGCTGAACTCGGCGAGTTCCTCCGGTTGCACGGCGCCCTGGCCCTTGCTGGCCCGGAGATGGGCGCGCGTGAGCAATTGGCAGAGGTTCTGGTAACCGGTGCGGTTTTCGACCAGCACCGGCAGCACGCTGCCGTCCGTGAGCGTCAGCTCCCCTCCGGTGATCGCGCGCAGCCCCTGCTCGCGCATCGCCACCCGGAACCGTGGGCTGCCATACACGCCCATGCGGTCGCACAGCGCGACCGCCGGCACGCCCTGTTCGGCCGCGGCCGTTGCCAGCGTCTCCGGCGACGAGGCCCCCCGCAGGAAGCTGAAGGCGCTCGCGGCGTGCAGTTCGACGTAGTCAGGCATGGCAGTGGGTCCGCGGATTACCAACCGACATGGGGACTGGATGATCCGCAGATTGCGCAGATTGCGCAGATGGACTGAGCCCAGGGCCAGCTCCTCGCCAATCTGCGTCATCCGCGCAATCTGCGGATAACCCGGCCTTCGCGGGATTCGCGTTCTTCGTGGACTCCGTTTCCGGGAACCCCTCGCGGAGCCGGTCGGCGTCGTGGAGTTGCCACGCCTCTTCAAACGGGTTCAGCGGCGGGCGGCGGGCCAGCAGCCAGTCCACCAGTTTGGCCGATTCCTGCGCCACCCAGCGGCGCAGCAGCGGCCCGACGTCGTCGGCCAACGGCAGCAACCAACGCCGTGGTGGACGTTCGCCCAGCAACCGGCCGGGCATGGCTGGCAACGGTGCGGCCGGATGGGCGGCGCCCCAGAGCAGGCGCAGCAACGCCGGGTAGCGCGGGCGCCAATTGCGGCCGGCCTCGCTGTGTTCCGCGAAGATGTCCGGTGCCTCGGTCAGGCCGAAGTCGAGCGATTCGGCGCCTGCGGTCCAGCCGAGCCGCAGCAGCGGGGCCGGATACACGCCGGCCGTGTTGAAGCGCGGCTTGAGCGTGACGATCAGCTCCCGTTCCCGGGCGAGCGCCGCGGCCTCGTCGGCGCATTCGTCCCAGTGGATGCGCTCCACGGTGGCCAGCAGCCGGCGAAGTTTGCGCGGCAGAAGCTCGGTGCTGGCCGAGCGGTAGCTGCCGAGGCGTTGCCGGAGGTTCTTCGCCTTGCCCACGTAGAGCACGCCGTCGTGCGGCCCGCACAGCAGGTAAACGCCTGGCCGTTCCGGCAGCGTCCGAAAGAAGGCGTGCCCCAGCCGTTCACCGAGCGGGCGCACGGGCGGCCACAGCAGGAGTTGGTCACCGGCGCGGTTCATGGGTGGGCTTCGCGTCATTCGTGGACCGGGTTCAGTCGAGCAGGTCGGTGACGGTCCAGCCGGTTTCCGTGCGGCTCAGGCGGCAGACCTCGCCGCGGATTGTTTCGGCGGCCCAGTCTTCGCGGGACCACGCGCCGGGCTCCCACCAGTGGCCGGACGCCTTCCACGGCCCGACGGTGAGTCGGAGTTTGCCGCCAGCGACGGCACACTGGATTGCGACGGGACGTTCTCCGGCGATTTGCACGGTGGCGGCGGGTGCCGGCCGCAGCCGGCGCCACGGAACGGGTTGCAGCAGCGCCGGCCGGGCGGCGTCGCGGGGTGGCGTCTGCTCGAAGTCCGGCGGCACCAGCCGGAACGCGTCGCGCCGGTGCCCGGGCACCTTCACGGGTGTGCCCACGCGGTCGGCCCCGAGCAGCGCGGTGAGGCGGCCGAGCGTTTCCTGCAGCTGGTGCGGATCGCGCAGGACGGTCTCGAAGAGGCTGAACTGACGCTGGCGCGGTTCACCCGGTTCGAAGGCCAGCGCCACGCCGGTCACCGGGGCGTCGGCGCGCACGGTTTCGAGATGCGTGTGCAGCATCCGGAACAGGAGGTCCGGCTGCCGGGTGGGCTCGGGCACGTGCAGGGTGCGTTCGAGCGCGGGGCCGCTTTCCAGCCGCAGCGTGAGCGTGAGCTGCCGGGCCACGCGGCCGAGCGGTTCCAGCCGGCGGCAGAGCTGGTCGGTGAAACGGCGCAGGAGGAACAGCAGCGGCTCCAGCGTCTCGACGGGTTCCTCGAAGTCGAACTGCTCGGCGAACTGTTCGGCGGGCTGCACGAGCCGCAGCGGGCGGGTGCTCGTCGGGGAGGCGGCGGCGAAGAGGGCCAAGGCCTCGAGGCCGAGCCGTTCGGTGACGTCGGCCTGACCGAGCGCGAGCAGTTCGCCGACGGTGCGCAGACCCCAGCGGGCGAGCAGTTCGGCGACGTGCGGGGATGGTTCCAAGGCCGCCAGCGGCAAGCCCGCGATGAAGGCCTGGGGGTCAGTGACCACCTGAATGGTGTCGCTCCACACGGCGGCGTGTCGGGCCAGGTTCGGCGTGGGGCCGAGGCCCACACGGGCGCGTAGGTCCAGTTCGGCGAGCGCCTGCCGCAGCCGGCCGGCCCAGCGGGTGAACTGTTCCGGGGTCGCCTCCCGCAGCGTGGACAGGCCGCGCAGGTCCAGGGTGACGAGTCCGGGCGCCGTGGCCTCCAGGTGCGGCGAAAAGCCGTAGGCACATTGGAGCATGGCTTCGGTCGCGGCGGTTTCCTGCGCCGGAGCCCGGTGGCGCACCTTCACCCCGGCGCAGCGGGCCAGCGCCTGCGTGGGCGTCTGCCCCAGCGTGACGCCGGCTTGGGTGGCCGGAGGCGTGAGGGCAATCACCCGCGGGGTGGTTTGCGCCGGGTCCACCAAAGCCACGGGCAGGTCCCAAAGTTCAGGCGCCCCGCGAAGCGCCGCCTGCAACCGGAAGTCCGGCAAGTGAATGACGGCGAACATGCTTCAGGCGGTCCGGGCGAGGGGTTCTTCCCCGCCGGTCAGCTGTTGCCGGAGCAGCGTGAACTCCAGGGCGGCGAGCCGTTCGGCGGCGGACTGCTCCACACTTTCCAATCCGGCCTGCCGCCGGAGCTGCACCCGCACGGTGGCGCCGTTGACCAGCGGCTGGCCGGTGAGCACGAGCAGCGTGGTGCGGTGTTGTTCCCGCAGGCGGCCGAAGCGGTGCCACACGCTGCCGGACAGCCGGCGCAGCTGCGCGGCGGGGTTCAGCTTCAGGTCGAGCACTACCAGCGGGAAGTTGCGGTCCCGCAGCAGCAGGTCGGTCGCGGCCACGGCCTCGGCGGCGGTCTGGCAGCGCACCCAGAGCAGGCGGGCGAGTTCGGCCGGTTCCGCCGCGTCGACGTCGAAGCTGTCCGCGCCGTCCACCAGGGCCACGAAGCGGCCGTCGGCCGACGCCTGCCGCAGCAGGGCGTGCAGCACCTCGGCGGTGCCGGTGCCGGTCAGTTCGGTGGTTTCGCCCACGGGCAGGCCGCCTTCCAGGAGGTCGTCGAGTGCCGGCACGCCGGTGGCCAGCACCGCCCGCGGGGCCGCGGGGGCGAACCCCAGCCGGGCACGCGGCAGCCGCTCCCGCAGGAGCTGCCGCAGATCCAAGATGTTCGCCAGGGCCGCCACGGGTTCCCGTCATCCGACGCACCCGCCAGCGTAGGCCGGTGCCGTCCTCCGGAAATGCCGGAGCGGGCCAAGTTATTCACAGCCGGTCGGACATCGGCAGGCGGAGCCGGCGAGGGACGGGATGAGGCCGCCAAAACACGGAAAGGCCCGGAAGGGCGTGCCATTCCGGGCCGGAGCGGGATCTGACGGGGGTCCTTCCTGGCGGGAAGGCGCCGCCGTTCACTGGAACAGTTGCGGGGCGAACTCGTTCAGGTAATCGCGCCACTTGTCCCAAGTGTGGGCCCCGTCGGTTTCCCGGTAAACCACGTTGAACCGGTGCGCCTTGAACATCTCGACGGTCTTGCGCGTGGTCTCGACCAGGAAGTCATCCTTGCCGGTGGCAAACCAGAACAGCTTCAGCCCTTCCTTCAGCTTCGCGTCGTCGAGGATGGCCTTGTGCTTTTCCTCGAAGCTCGGCCCCTGCGGCGCGGGGGCGCCGGGACGCTGGACGATGCCGAAGATGCCCGAGCTGTAAACGCCCACGCAGGAAAACTTCTCCAGGTGCGGGATGCCGATGTTCAACGTGTGTGCGCCGCCCATTGAGAGGCCGGCGATCGCCCGGTTCGCCCGTTCGGTGCGGACCCGGTAGCGCTTCTCCACCAGCGGCATGATGTCGGTGACGAAGTCCGGCTCAAACTCGCCCGACATCGAACCGCGCCCAAAGGTGAACGGTCCGGTATGTCCGGCCGGCATCACCATGACCATCGGCTTCGCCTTTCCGGCGGCGATGAGGTTGTCCAGAATGAAGCCGGCGCGGCCGACCGTGCTCCAGGAATTGTCGGAATCGAAGGCGCCGTGCAGCAGGTAGAACACCGGATATCTGTCACTGCCGGCCTCGTAGCCCGGCGGGGTGTAAACGTGCAGGCGGCGGAACTTTTTGAGCGTCGTGGACCAGTAGGTGACCTGCGCGACGGCCCCGTGCGGGACATCCTTCAGGTCCTGCCAGTCGGCGCCAGGCACATGCACGAGGCTCCAGGTGTTCTCATTCGATTCGCTGGTCTTCGGGTTGCGCGGATCAATCACTGACACGCCGTCCACGCTGAAGTTGTAGCGGTAGCTGCCGGGCGGCACGGGGCCGCAGGTCACTTCCCAGACGCCGTTGGTGCCCTTGGTCATGTCCTTGCCCTGGCCAAGACCGGGCAGGTCGCTGCCAGCGAGCTTCACCGCCTCCGCCTTGGGTGCGGCGAGGCGGAAGGTGACGGAACGGTCCCCGGCCACTTCGGGGGAAGTGGGCGGAGGCGTTTGGTTGGGGCGTTGGGCGAAAACGGTGGACCCCAGGGCGAGCCCGGCCAACAGGCTGGCGACAAAACGGGACGTGTTCATGCAGGTGTGGCGGTGAAGACCGGGGCAAGGAGAGGCGGTTACAGTCCGTTCAGGTCCGGAGCAGACCGCGCCTGGGCGCCAGCGGGGAAAAATTACCCGGCCTCTGCACGGGGGGCGCAAAGGCCGGGTCGAGTATCCATCGGAGTGGGGGGACCGAGGACGCGCCAATTAATGGCCGGCGGGACCGGGAATCCCAGCAAAAGTTTCGGTCGCGGGCCATGTTCCGGCCTTGGGAATCGCCCGGATTGGCGGTCCCCGGAGGGCGGCCGGTCATTGCAAACAATTCGGCGCCAAGGGCATTGGCCAGCCCCTCACCACGCGCGCTCGATACTGCGGCGCTGCCAGAGGAATTTGAACATGTTGCCCTCGTGCGGCTGGTCCCACGAGATCGTCATTACCGCGACGGGGTCACTTTGGCGTGCCCGAAGGCTTCCAACTCCCGTTTCAACGGTTGGCAGTATCATCGATCCCATTCACGTCCGCGTTACCATGCCCGGCGGCCTGAAGCGCCTGTTGCCATGCCACCGAGCGGCCAGTAGCCTTCGACCATGAGCACCATCACCGCCACCATTGATGTCAAAGGCGACGTGTCCGAAGTGGTGACGGAGCTGCTGCACCGGTTCCCCAAGGGTTCCCGAGTGCAACTGGCGATCACAGAAGTGCCGCCAGCGCTGCCGGTGCCGGGCCTCGAGGAATATCGGCAAAGGGTCGCTGCCGCCCGCCGGCAGGCACCGCCCAGCCCCTGGCCGACGACCGCCGAGACGATGAAGGCCCTGCGGGAGGGCGAGGACGGATGAGATGGCCTGGGTGGTGGACACTTCGGTGGTGGTGGACTTGTTGACGGGCGATCCGCTCTTCGAACCGGCATCTACCGCTTGCCTACAAGCGCGCCTTCTTGACGGGCTGGTTATCAGCCCCGCGACTTTCGTCGAGCTCGGCCCGTCGTTCGGCGGAGACGCCGCTGCCGCGGAAGCTTTTCTCAAGTCGGCGCACATCGGTGCCTCGGAGTTCTGGAGCGCCGGGGACACGCTGTTGGCGCACCGGTTGTGGCATCAGTTCCAAGCGCGGCGTCGGCAATCGTCTGTAGCGAAGCGTCCGGTGGCCGACGTGTTGATCGCGGCCTTCGCGGGACGCTTTCAAGGCCTCATCACGCGCAACGCCCCGGACTTCCGCAGCATCCTGCCGACACTCCCGTTGATCGAGCCCTGACTGCGGTCTGGCTCCAACGCATCGTGGTGGAATAGCTCGCTTGCCAAGTCTGCCGGTTGAAGTCCGGCAGCACTTTTACCACGCGCGCTCAATGCTGCGGCGCTGCCAGAGGAACTCGAACATGTTGCCCTCGTGCGGCTGGTCCCACGAGATCGCCATCGTGGAGACGGGGCCGATGTTCAGGCGCTCAATGTGGGAGAAGGCTTCGAGCTGTTCGATGAAGGGCTGGTCCTTGGTGATCGCCGAGCAGGCGAGCGTGTAGCCGATCTGGCCGAGCATTTCGGACTGCGGGCAGGTCACGACGCTGGCGTAGGGGCAGAGGAATTCCTTGTTGGCCAGCGGGTGCGCGAACGAGTCGCAGCGCACGATGGTCGGGCGCATGTAGGTGCCGCCCTCGAACACGGCCTTGCGGGTGCCATTGCGATACTTGGCGGTCACGTCCTCGGCGCCGGGCGTCTTCAGGCCCTCCTCGATCTGGCCATCAATGAAGTCGGCCATCTTCGGGTTGGCGAAGCCGGACAGGCGTGCCTTCTCGTCGTCGGGACGCGTCGGGGTGATGGGGCCGAGCTTCTGGGCAAGGGCGTCGGCGATTTCAGCGGCGTATTTCGGCACGACTATGGCGCTCGCGTTGATACAGGAGCGTCCGCCGTTGTCGCTGATCGCACCGGCGATGACGTCGATGTAGTCGCGCCAGTTCTCGATCTGGTCCTCGCCGATGAGGAACTTGCTCCAGCCGGGCCCGTGAACCTCGATGGCGGGGTTGTTGGCGTATTGGTCGGTGGTGCTCTTGTCGCCGAAGATCAGTGCACGGCCGCAGGTGTTGAGGATGGTCGCCGCGCCGTCGTGGTCGGTGGGATAAAAGCCGAACGCCTCCGCCGGCACGCCCGCGGCGATGAAGGCCTGGATGAGGCGGAAGGGCGTCCACGGCTCCTCCTTGCCGGGCTTGATGACGACCGGCGTCTTCAGCGCCACGGCGGGAAGCCAGAGCGAGTTCACGGCCGGCGAATTGCTCGGCATGACGAGCCCGAGCGCCTGGCAGGTGGGGAAGAAGCTGAGCTTGGTGCCGAACTGCTCGCCGTAGCCCCGGTCAATGATCGACAGGTCGAGTCCGCGCGAGAGGCCATTGAGGACTTCGCCCAGATGCGTGAGGGCGTAGTGCAGCTTGCCCATGTTGCGCCGGACCATGACGTGCGGCAGGCCGGACGTGAGGCTGAGCGTCTCGACGTATTGCTGGGCGGTCTGGGTGTGGCCGCGGTCGCCGAGCGGGAGGGTGCCATTGAGGAACAGTTCGCCGGCCTTGGCGGACAGGCCGATGAGTTCCGCGACGGTGAACTTCTTCAGCGCGGTGCGGGCGGAGGAAAGCTTGGCGAAGTCGCGCTTGAGGATGCCGCCGTTGACCTGGGAGACGAGGGCCTTGACCTCGCCGGTGCGGTGGTCCTTGACCTCGATCTTGTCGAGCGACTCGTAAGTGCGGCCGAGGCGGAGGGCGGGCAGGTGGGGCAGGGAGTCAGACATGGCGACAGTTCGTTAGTGGCGGCAAAGTGATACGCCTGCGTAGTATTGGCAACCGGGAGTTTGGGGAGGGGCGGAACCGCCGGGCAAACTAGGCGGACCAGTTCTCGCAGCGGAGGTCGGGGATTCGCCCGAAGTGCGCGAGATTGTTTGTGATCAGCGTCGCGTCCAGTGCCAGAGCGTGGCCGGCAATCAGCAGGTCCATCG
>CAIWAH010000220.1 GCA_903910585.1 uncultured Verrucomicrobiota bacterium | reverse complement strand
CGCCACCCGCTCCACCATCTTGAACACCGCGTTCATCCGCTCGCTTGCTCCCACCAACTGACTGAACTGGTATTGCCGCTTGAGCTCCTTTCGCAGGGCCTGGTTTTCGCTGACCACTTCGGTGTGGTTCAGGGCGCGTTGCACGCGGAACTTGAGATCATCCAGTTTGAACGGCTTCTGCAGGTAATCGAACGCCCCCAAGCGCATCGCCTCCACGGAGTTTTCCACCGAGGCAAACCCCGTGATCATGATCACCGTCGCCGGCGGATTCAGCGCCCGCGCTTTCTGGATAATCTCCATTCCGTGCGGCTTGGTCTTGTCGAGGTAGAGGTCGGTGATGACCAACTCCGGTTGGTGCTTGGTGAGCGCGTCAAAGACGCTGTTAGGCGTCGTGAATGGGAAGACCTCGTGCCCTTCGTTCCGCAGCACCTCCGCCACCATCTGCACCATCGTCAGCTCGTCATCCACAAGGAGAATCTTGGCCATAAACGCGTTTGTAAGTATTCGACTCCAAAAAAACACCTTCTAGAGAACCGTCGTCTTTTCAGCGCTTCATCATGAGCCTCTCAACCGAGGCTCCCAAGACGGCAAGCTCCAACAGCATTGCATCAGTTTGGGCTGAATGGCGGGATTGAACCTCGGTCAAAGCGGCATGCGTGGCTTTGTCTAGTTCATTAAGCCTCTTCCGAAACGCGACAAGCTGCTGGGCCACTGCTTCTACCGGATTATTTCCTTCTCTATAAGCGTGCTCCAGGGCGCGTTGCACGCGGAACTTGAGATCATCCAGTTTGAACGGCTTCTGCAGGTAATCGAACGCCCCCAGACGCATCGCCTCCACGGAGTTTTCCACCGAGGCAAATCCCGTGATCATGATCACCGTCACCGGCGGATTCAGCGCCCGCGCTTTCTGGATAATCTCCATCCCGTGCGGCTTGGTCTTGTCGAGATAGAGGTCGGTGATGACCAAGTCCGGTTGGTGCTTGGTGAGCGCGTCAAAGACGCCGTTGGGCGTCGTGAATGGGAAGACCTCGTGCCCTTCGTTCCGCAGCACCTCCGCCACCATCTGCACCATCTTCGGCTCGTCATCAACGAGGAGAATCTTGGCCATGGGTGGACGATAATCAGGGGCCGGTGGCCAACCCAAGCCACAATCCTACCTATTGGGTTGGGCTTTTTGCCTTCACACTTGGGCAATCGCGGGAGAATCCGTAACGAAAAAGGGCCGGAACCGCGTGGTTCCGGCCCTGGCATCAAAACGTCATTTAGGGGCGACGACGAGACCGTCGCCAAACCGAAGCCACTGCAGCCACGGCGAAGCCGCCCGCGGCGTAGGTCGAAGCCTCGGGGACCATTTGGAGACTCAGCGGATCGCCGGCGAACACCGAAATGGGCACTTCTTCGCCGACGACACTGTTGATCCACGGCAGGTAGCTTTCCAGCCAGATGCCCCCTCCCCACGATCCGAAGGAACCGTCACCCACTCCAAACGTATTGACCCCGGCCAGAAACAGGTTGCCAAAGGCATCTTCCACAAATGCCGGGCCCCCGGAGTCACCACCACCGATCATTGTCTCCAAATCATTCCCGTAAGAATAAGGGATTCCAAAAGCATCGGTTCCAGCCACGTCTGCCGAGTTTTCGAAATCAAACGCATACAGCTCGATCGCGCTAATTGGGCTGTAGCCGGCCTCGTCATCGAAGTCGATCGCCTCCAAGTTGTTCAGTCCGCTTCGCTTCACATTGAACGCCGGATTGACGGAATAGCCGGCGATGCCATCACCCGACCTGCCGTAGCCGGCCAGCGTCAAGGTGTAGAGGTCCGCCGGAACGGCGGCGATCGAGTAGATCGGAACTCCGACCGGCAATGGCGAACTCAGGGTGATGATGGCCAGATCATCATTGATGGCGCCGCCCACCCCAAACCCCGCGAAGTCGGGGTGAATTGTGACCGAGGAGGCGGTGATCATGTGCGAAAAATCCGCCCCATAGTTCAGGAAGAAGTTGAACGTGCCCGAGGGGTCCACGACACCGTTGTCGTCCGTGTCCACCACGTGACCCGCAGTCAGAATGTGATAGGGACTAATCGGCGTGCCTGAGCCAATGTAGTCTCCCGCCGATGGGCCGGAAGCAACGGAGGTCCAGATGCTGCCTATACCTGCAAATCGCGAGGTGGTCGTGTTGGGATCCACCCGATTGGCTGGCGAATCGGCAGGAGTCCCACCCGGGTCGCCGGCGACAATGATGGGATTGACTTGTCCAAGTTGCGAACTGATGCCGGTCGACAAAGTGACCGCCCCGGCGGCAGAAATTGTAGCGAAGGCTGCCACCAACCCAATGGCGTATCGATAGAATTTGCTGTTCATGACTCCAAAAGAGCGCCACTTGGCGCTCGAATTCCTCCTTGAAGCGAACTGTAAGCCGAAAGTGCCGGCCGCTGACAAGTCCGCAATCCATCAAAGCTGGTGGCAGAACATCGCATCCCGCAGCTTCGGTTCGAACCACGTGCTCTTCGGCGGCATGATCCCGCCCGCGTCGGCGATGGTCATCAGGTCCACGATGCTGGTCGGGAACATCGAGAACGCGCAGGCGTATTCGCCACCGTCCACCAGCTTTTCCAGCTCCGCCGTGCCGCGGATGCCGCCCACGAAGTTGATGCGCTTGCTGGTGCGCGGGTCATCAATGCCAAACAGCGGTGCCAGCACATGCTTCTGCAACAGGGTGACGTCGAGGCGTTCAATGGGATCGCTCACATCGGTCAATGCGGCCTTGAACCGCAGCGTGCTCCACTGCCCCCCGAAGTAGAATCCCAACTCGTGCTTGCCCGCGGGCTTGGGAGCACCCTGGGGCGAGATCTCGAAGATTTCCGCGAGTTTTGCCCGCAGTTGTTCGGGGGAATGACCGTTCAAATCCTTCAGCACCCGGTTGTAGGGCAGGATCTGCATCTGGTTGTGCGGGAAAATGACCGTGAGAAACCGCCCGCTGTGGCCGGCGCCCTGGCGGCTCTGAAACACCCGGCCGGCCGCGGCACTCCGGTGATGGCCGTCCGCGATGTAGAGTGACGGAATCCGGGCAAAGGCGCCTTCAATGAAGGTCAACCCATCGGCATCCGCCACCACCCACGCTGTGTGGCGAACCCCGTCCGGGGCCGTGATGTCCACGGCCGGGGCCTGTGCCGTGCGCTGCGCCACGAACGCGTCCACGGCTGCCTCGGCCCGGTAAGTCAGGAACACCGGCCCGGTCTGCGAATTGAGGGTTTCGATGTGGCGGACCCGGTCGTCCTCCTTGTCCGGCCGGGTGAACTCATGCTTCTTGATGATTCCCTCCAGATACTCCTGGCAGCTCGCCGCCGCGACCAAACCGGTCTGCGAGTGCGTCCCCATGATTTGCCGGTAGAGGTAGAAGGCCGGCTGCGCGTCCAGCTTGAGAGCGCCCTGCCCGATCAGGCGGGAGAAGTTCTCCGCGCCCTTCGCATAGACTTCGGCCGAATACAGGTCCGTGCCCGGCGGCAGATCGATCTCCGGCTTGCTGACGTGGAGAAAGCTGAGCGGATTGCCCTGGGCGATTTCCCGGGCTTCCTCGGAAGACATCACGTCGTAGGGAAGCTCACAGATCTTCCCGGCGAGTTCGGGCTGGGGACGGAGGGCGGCAAACGGTTTGATGGTGGCCATACAAAGTGCGGTGCGGACGCTAGGGGAAGCCGCCGGCTGGTAAAGCGTGAAGGGAGCCCGACCAGACGCTTCTTTGGCGGACCTTTCGCAGAAAATCCCGTTGGCGCCCCACCGACCGTTTCCCTACCGTCCCGCCCACTTTGCCGGAATGCCCTCCGTTTTCATCAAGACCTATGGCTGCCAGATGAACGAGCGCGACAGCGAGGCGGTCGCCGCCCAGCTCGTCGCGAAAGGCTATTCCCTGGCACCGGATGAGCGCGTCGCGGATGTCGTGCTGCTCAACACGTGTTCCGTGCGGGACCTCGCGGAACAGAAAGCCATCTGGAAGATGGGCAACCTCGCGGGAACCGCCCGCAAACAGGGCCGTGATCAGGTGCTCGGCTTCATGGGCTGCATGGCCCAAAGCCGGGGCAAGCAGCTCATTGAGTCGCTGCCGGACGTGGATCTGGTGCTCGGCACCCAGAAGTTTCATCGGGCGGCCGAGTATCTGGATGCGCTGCTTTCCGGGCAGCGGGAGAAGATTGTAGATACCGCGGAGGAGGCCGGCTCGCAGGCTGCGATCCGGGAGCACCTGCTGACCGGCGCCGCCGACAAGAAGTCGGTGACGGCGTTCGTCAGCATCATGCAGGGCTGCAACCAGCACTGCACCTTCTGCATCGTGCCCTTCACCCGCGGTGAGGAGCGCAGCCGCACAATTCCCGATGTGGTCGCGGAGTGCCGCGAATTGGTCGCGCGCGGCGTGCGGGAAATCACGCTGCTCGGCCAGATCGTCACGAGCTACGGCAAACGCGATTACCCCGCCAAGGACGGCAAATCGGCGTTCGTGCAGCTGCTCGAAGCGGTCCATGAAATCGAGGGACTCGACCGGATCCGTTTCACTTCTCCGCATCCCAAGGGCTACGGAGATGACTTGGTGGAAGCCTACGGTCGCCTGCCGAAGCTGGTCGAATCCGCCCACCTGCCTTTGCAAAGCGGTTCCGACCGCCTGCTGAAACTTATGCACCGCGGATACACCCGCGAACGGTTTGTGGGCTTGGTGGAAAAACTCCGACACGTGCAGTCCGGCATGGGTATCAGCACCGACATCATCGTCGGGTTTCCCGGCGAGACGGAGGCGGATTTCGAGGACACCCTGTCGCTCTGCCGGCAGGTCGAATTCGATCTGGCTTACGTCTTCAAATACTCGCCGCGCAAGGACACTCCGGCCGCCACCATGCCCGACCAGTTGTCAGAGGAGGTCATCGAGGAACGCCATCAGCGACTGCTCAACCTCACCAACGAACTGGCCGCGAAGAAATACGAGGCCCTGATCGGCTCGACCCAGCAGATCCTCGTCGAGGGGCCCAGCCGGCGAAATCCGGCGCGTTACGAGGGACGGACCCGTTCGAACAAGATCGTCGTGTTTCCCGGAAGCGAGCGGCACCGCGGCCACCTGATGAATCTGCGCATTGAACGGACCGGTTCGTTCACCCTCTATGGCGATCCCGCGGTGGTGGGCATGGAGTCGGAAGAAAACGCTCCGTCTTTCACTCCGCACCCAAACGATTCTCCGGCCCCGGCCAGCTAATTTCGCGAATGAACATTTCCCTTTCCCAGCTCTGCCTCGTTCTCGGCATTGGCATGATGCTGTCCCACGGCTGGGCCTTGATTCAGGCCAAACCCGCCGCCGCCTGGCTTCGTCAATTCCATCGCCACTACGGCCTGGGCGTCCTGCTGATGCTGGCCGGCACCTCGTGGTTCGAGTGGAACCTTTACCAGGAACAGCTGCAGGACATCGCCGGCTACAAGAATCTGATGCTCATCGGTTTCGGCGCCGTGGGCATCGGCTGCTGTGTGTTCGTGCGGGACTTCCTCTCGGTTCGGGGCCTCACGGTATTCCTGATGATGCTGGCCTGGCTCATGTGTGAAAAAGCGCGCTGGCACCAGAGCGACTTCCGCTGGGCGATCAGCGGCTGGGCCTATGTCTGGGTCATCGGCGGGTTGTGGCTCTCCGTGTCACCGTGGCGCCTGCGCGACTGGCTGGGCTGGCTGACGGCCAGCGAAAGCCGGCTGAAGCTGGCCGCCGCGGCCGGGGTGGTCTGGGGGGGATTTGTGGCGGGCCTCGGGCTGACCGTGTTCAAGTGAATCAAAACAGGGCTTGCACGCCCGACCCTGCTTCGTCATTTTCCGCGCTCCTTTGATGGCAACCGCCGGAAATCCGGCAGCACGACAGATTTTTGTATGGTTAGACTCCGTTTGAAGCGCATCGGCGCAAAGAACAACCCGGTGTTCCGCATTGTGGCCGCTGACCAGCGCAGCCCGCGGGACGGCAAGTTCATTGAAGAACTGGGCACCTATCATCCGAAGGACGCCAAGGCCGTCAATTTCACCCTGAAGCTGGAACGTGCGGAATACTGGCTCAAGGTCGGCGCGCAACCCTCGGACACGGTTGCGAGCATGATCAAGAAGGCCCGCAAGGCCGCCGCTGAAGCTCCGGCCGCCTGATTTCGCCAACTGCGCCCGGTCTGACGGCCATGCAAGCGTTCCTCGAATACGTGGTCAAAGGGTTGGTTGACCAACCCGACGCCGTGGAAGTCACCGCCGTGGAGAAAAGCGGCCTGACCGCCTATCAGCTCCGCGTGGCCCCGGGCGATGCGGGAAAGATCATCGGCCGCCGGGGCACCACGATCCAGGCGCTGCGGTCGCTGGTGCAACTGGGTGCCCAGAAACGCGGAATCCGCTGCGTGGTGGATTTGATCGACGATTGACACGGAACCCGTGCAGGCGGACAGGGCTGCGCGGGTTTTTGCCATGAGAATTGATGTAGTCACCCTGTTCCCTGCCATGTTTTCGGGTCCGCTGGATGAGAGCATCCTCAAGCGGGCACGGTTGGCGGGAATCCTCGATCTGAGGATCCATGATTTGCGGGACTGGACTCATGACCGTCACCGGACGGTGGATGACAGTCCCTACGGTGGCGGACCCGGAATGGTCCTGAAACCGGAACCGCTCTTTGAATGCGTCGAAAGCCTGCGGGCCGAATTGCCGGACGGGGCGAAAGTCATCCTGACTTCGCCCAGCGGACGCCGGTTTGACCAGGCGGTTGCCCGGGAGCTGAGCGGCTGTCCGTCGCTGGTGTTTCTGTGCGGCAGTTATGAAGGCTACGACGAACGGGTGCGCGAGCATCTGGTGGATGACGATCTGAGCATTGGCGACTTTGTGCTCACCAACGGCAACCTGCCGGCGATGGTGATCATTGATGCCGTGGTCCGGCTGCTGCCGGGGGCGTTGGGTGATGACGCCAGCAGCTCCGACGAATCGTTCAGCCACGGGTTGCTCGAGTATCCGCACTACACCAGGCCGGCGGTTTTCCGGGACTGGCCCGTGCCGGAGGTGCTGACGTCCGGCAACCATGCGGCGGTGGAACGGTGGCGAAAGGCGCAGTCGGTGCGACGAACGGCCGAGCGGCGTCCGGACCTGTGGGAAGGGCGACGTTGGGAACGGCCGGTGCAGAGCGGCAAAAAGTGACTTTAAACTGAGGAATTAACATGAAGCTGAACAAGGGTGCGTTGTTGGATAAGATTGAAGGTGAGCAGTTCCGCAAGGAGCCGCTGAAGTTCAACGTGGGCGACACGGTGCGCGTCCACACCAAGGTCGTGGAAGGTGACAAGGAGCGTGTGCAGGTTTTCGCCGGCATCGTGATTGGCATTCGCGGCCACGGGCTCAATGAAACCTTCACCGTCCGCCGCATCAGCTACGGCGAGGGCGTCGAGCGTATTTTCCCGATGCATTCGCCCCGGGTGGAAAAAGTTGAAGTCGAGCGCCAGGGCAAGGTTCGCCGCGCGAAGCTGACCTACCTCCGCGGCCGCGTGGGCAAGAGCGCCATGACGGTGGACGAAAAGGAAACCACCACGAAGTCGGCCAAGTAACATTAGTCGGTCCGTGGTAACAGAAAGGGCGGAACTCTCGGGTTCCGCCCTTTCCGCTTTTCGCAGCCGGCTCCAACCGCCACGGTCGGAATCGCGAAGTCCGAACTGCCTATGCGTTGCCTCATTTCGGCGGGACCCACCTGGGAGCCGCTCGACCGTGTCCGGCGGCTGACCAATTTCTCCACCGGTTCTCTCGGTGGCGAACTGGCCAACTTCCTCGCCGGACAAGGTCACGACGTGGCCCTGCTGCTGGGCGAAACGGCCACTTGGCGGGCTTCTCTCGCGGCCGTTTCTGTCCGCCACTTCTCCACCACGGCTTCCCTCCAGCAGCGCTTTGCCGAATTGGCCGGATGGCAGCCCGAAATCGTGTTCCATGCGGCCGCGGTGAGCGATTTTACCGGCGGCTCGGCCCACGCCCGCGGAACGGACGGTGCCCTAACCACCGTCACTGCCGGCAAGTTGTCCACCCGGGAAGGCAGCCTCCTGATTGAACTCCGGCCAACCCCCAAGCTCCTCACCGAACTTCCCCGCCTTTTCGTCGGCGCGAAGGTCGTCGGGTGGAAATTTGAAGTGGACGGCACCGCGGACGACGCGGTGGCTGCCGGCCAACGCCAGCTTCGGGAATCCGGCACCTTCGCGTGTGTAGTCAACGGCCCGGCATATGGCCCGGGATTTGGCATCCTGCGGCCTGATGGACAGCTCACCCGGCTTCCCGACCGCTCCTCTCTGTTCGAGGAACTGGCCGGGCTTTGCCGCTGAAATCAGCTGGCAACCGCGGACAGCGGCAACAGACGCCATTCACCGGCAGCCAGGCCGTCCAAGGTAAACTCCCCGACCCGGGAACGATGCAGGGCGGTCACCAACAGGCCCTGGCTGGCAAACATCCGGCGCACCTGATGGAAGCGGCCCTCGGTCAGTTCCAGCCGGGCCTTGCCCTCGCCCGTCAGTTCCAACGTCGCCGGCAGGCACGGCTCGGATTCGCCCTCCAACAGCAGCTCTCCGCTGGCGAAGCGTTCGATCCAATCCGCCGGCGGCCGACCGTCGAAAGTCACCTCGTAAGTCTTCGGCACCTTGTGGCGGGGCGATGTCAGTCGATGCAGCAGATCCCCCTGGTCCGTGATCAGCAGCAGGCCAGTGGTGTCCCGATCCAGCCGGCCGACGGAGCTCACCGGCGGGTTGCGCCGGGACCAGCGCGCCGGCAGGAGATCAAACACCGATTGCCCCTCCCGTTCATCGCGCGAGCACACGCACCCTAGCGGCTTGTGAAACACGGCCAGCAGACCGTCCGGACACTCCACGGGTTCCCCGTCAATCAGGACGTCGGGCGCGGCGACCTTGTCGTCTGACCGCCGGACCACTTCCCCGCCCGCGGTGATCCGCCCCGCCCGCACCCAGGCTTTGGCTTCGGACCGGCTGCAGTAACCGCAGGCGGAAAGCAATTGATCAAGACGCCGGAGAGGAACGCTGGAACGGGATGTGGCCACGAGATAGGGGCAGCATTTCGGAAACGCCAACACAGGGAAACTCCCGATGATGGAGCCCTCCGGCAGCACAAACCGCGCTGCCAGGTCAGATCAAGGATCGCTTGCTGGTGGTTGGAGGCGGTTAGTTTCCCGGACCATTGGCACGCAGCACCCGGAAATACGGACCGGTGCCCTCGCCGCTGCTCGTCCAGGTGCGTTCGCTAATCGGCCATGAAGTGCCGAGAACCGGTTTCCAGTCCGGAACCGCTAGCGAGGCGGTGGATTCTACGGTGAAGACTAGGTTCGTGCCTGGACTCCACCAGTTGAGGTTCACACCGTTTTCGAAGAGAGCCGCCTGAACAAAGACGGGCTCCTCGCCCAATTCCCGCACAACACCATAAGAAGAGAATGCGATGCGCTTTTGTGCCCAATACGTCGGATTCTGTTCGACGATCGCAGGAGAATCCGCTGTCTCGCCCAACGTGGAATCCCAGAATCCCGAGAAGGTTTTCACATGCCAGTTCCATGCGGGCAGACCTAGGGTTCGCAGGTCATGGTTGATGCCGTCAGCCCCCTCCCCAATGTAGGCAACGATGATTCGTTGGAAGATCTGGCTGTCGGGAGCCCGGTAATACTTAATTAGATCCCGCGCGTGCTGGATGTCGGCCACTTGGCTTTTGGGAATTGGTAGAACACATGAATCTCGGGGCGGTTCAATGAAAGCGAAGGGTAACGGCTCGACCAAGAAATAGATCACGTTCTCAACGCCACCTACCGGCAGTGCACATGTGCCCAGCAGAGAGATCAATAACCTTGCAATTCCATTACGTCCACTTTTCATACTTCTATATTTTACATTTACGGCCAAGGCATGATATTGCGACGCCATGTATTAGCCGTTGCTTTTTCGCTCATAAATGATTCACCAACGGCTAACATGGGTTCATGTGGCGACCATCCAGAGCTGCCATTGAAAGTATAAGTGTTCCAAGTTCCATTAAGGTTCATTTTATGAACCTTGTTTCCGGTTGCCACCGGAAATCTGAGGTATGTAGCCAGTTTTCCTGCCTCAGGAACCATTGAACTGCGCACACAAACGCCTGCGGGCAGAGGCGTGGCGGTATAGCCCGCCACCACTTCGCCCACAAATGTGATTGTATAGCTGTTTCCCGGGTTAAACAATGCAATACCTTCACCCGGTAGCAGGGTCCAGCTTGGATCATCCCACACGCCATCAGAGAAAGTGTTTCCCAGCCACGACTGCGTAGATTCATTCCACTTGTAGGCGCTTGTCCCCTCGGTAATTCCAGCAATGACAGAACTCAACGTTGCGCTCGCCGTGCGAAACGGGGCTGCATGCATGGACCATCCCTGGGGCACGGTTCGCTCCGCATAGCCCGTCATATTCCATGTGGATACTTCCGGAGCTGGGGTTGGATATGAAAACGAGCCCGAACGCGCCCGGTAAAAGGCGCTACCCTGCAGCGCATTGTTGTCCACATATGTGTAGTTTCCTGATCCAGCTAGGTTCACAATCACAGTTCCCCAGCCATCCCTGAAACTGGTCGCCTTCTCGATAACTAGTGGAAACCCCGTGGGATAAAGAACGCTGACTCGAAACTGCCCTGGTGTTCTCAATGTCATGTTTGGATTAAAACGCGTCTCCGACAATTGAGCCGCCAGCAGGGACCGAAGGCGCAGCTTGATAGTCCCGACTGCACCATTTTTTCCATCTACCGCAATATAGTATGTATAGTAACTAGAACCCTGTTCAATCTGAGGTGTAAACTCCAGAACGCTGCTGTTGTTTTGCCCTCCAAAGTCAGATGAGGCAACCGGTATCAGAGTGCCTACACTGGAACCCCTGTAAACCGCAAGCACCGTATCGAAACCACTACCCGAAGTGCGTATTTGAACGGCGGGCAGCGGACTTTGGGATGTTGCCTGCGGAGTCCACTTCCACCACACAGATGTTCCACCCAGGATCCCTGCATGGTTTGGCTCTCCAGCTTCTTTGGTTGCTCCCACATTGTCGCCAACCAGGTGAATACCATCCGAAGACGAGGCGTATTCAATGGCTAACGCCTTTGAGAAGGAATCATTGTGAGGCTGCGACGTGCTTCCGGTTAGTGCAATGTTCAGGTTGAGACGCCCCGCCGTCTGGCACTTGCCTGCAAGTGATACTAGCCCGTCTGCGCCAGCCATGATACGGTGTTTGAGTTGCAGGTAGTCTTCCCCAGGATACTGGGCCATCAACAAAGCAAGCGCGCCGGAGACGTGTGGCGTAGCCATCGAAGTGCCTGCCAGATAGTGATATGAGTTGTTAATTAACACGTTGCCATAGGTGGAGTAGATGCGGTCCGTCTCTGGAGCTTCAACGCCTCCGCCGCCAGGTGCGGCAACATGGATCCAGTTTTTCCCATAATTCGAGTAGGCAGCTAGCTCGTCAGAACGTGTTGTGGCAGCAACTGCAATTACATTGTCAATGTCATAACATGCCGGATACCGTTTGTTAATGTCGGTGTTTAGCGAATAGTTATCAGCGGCTGCAACAAACGGTATTCCACGATCTCTAAGCTGCCCAATCGAATTCATAACCGACATGCTGTAGGCCATTATATGTGTTCCGCTGAAATTGACGATATTGGCTCCCATTTTAATCGCATAATCAACCGCCGATAGAAACCACTCAATCGTCCCATTTGAATCATAACCGTAATACACTTTTAGCGGCATCAGTTTTACGTTCCACGCAACACCACTCACACCGAGTGCATTGTTTCCCATCGCCCCGATGATACCAGCCACATGCGTCCCATGTCCGGATTCATCCAAGACGTTGTTAAAATTTCCCATGTTGGGTGGAACCATCGTGGCGCCGTGAATGTCATCTACATAACCATTGCCATCGTCATCCAAACCGTTGCCAGCGATTTCTCCAGGATTGGTCCACAGATTGCCGATGAGGTCCTGGTGCGACAGATCGATGCCGGAATCAATCACTGCCACAACGACGTCGTTGGCTGCACTACGAGTGCTCCAAGCTTCCGGAGCATCAATGTCGACATCCGTGGTAATATTATGTAGGTTCCAGAGAGTGCCATCCGTGAACTTCGGATCATTCGGAGCGGCTGCCAGGTATTGCGCGTAGTTGGGCTCCGCATATTCAATGAACGGGTGCTTCCGATAACGTTCCAGTGCGACGCTGACGGCAAGTCCAGGGGGCAACTGAAGAACCCTGATTCCGGCTAGGTTGGTAAATACACGTCTGATCGTGATCCCATTGGTGGTGTTGACCGCGGCGAGCTGCAAGGGTGTCCCGCCCTTGATGATGATGGAGTCTGGCTCGTATTGGGCATTGATCTGTGCATTGATGAATGCGGATGGCAAAAACACTGAAACTAGCAGCAGCATGAGCTGAAAGCAGCCGAAGAGACGCCCGCAAAACGGGTGTGAAACGAGTGAAAGTGTTGTGTCAGCATGCGTGACCGACAGTCTCCGCGACGGCATTGTGCTCCGGGTGTCGCGCGTCAGGGTATTCAGGGGTAAAGGAGCGGCGGGTAGTGATGGCATGGGTAGGGGTTCAAGCGTTATGGCAAACGTGGACGCGATAGAAACTCATGGCCGGGCAACGGCCTTCACGATGTCGCTGGGCAGGCCGATCTCGTCGTCGCCGTCGAGGTAGCGGGCCTGGTATTCGCGCACCTCGGGTTTGCCGGCGACGGCCAAGGGGCGGGTGTCCACGTAGGGCGGATCGGTGTCCACCGCGAGGAAGGCCAGCCCGGCATCGCCCTCGCGCCGGCCGTAAATCCGCAGGCCGGTCCAGCCCAGCCGGGCAAAGCTGAGTTCCACCCGGCCTTCGCCCAGTTCCCGCACTCCCAGCACCGGCTTGGCCGTGCTGGCGTCGCCCGCCTCGTCGGGCCCGATGATGCCAAGGGCGGCCCCGTCGGCCTCGGTGTAGGCGGCATGTGCCTTGAGCTGGCGGACCAGACCCCGGACTCCCTTTTCGCTGGCCGCCAGAGCCGCATTCAGGGCGGTGGTGGCGGCTTTGGCTTCGGCTTTCAGCCGGTTGGCTTCGGCGAACCGGGTGTCGAGGGCGGTCTTTTCTGCCGTGAGGGCGGCCAGTTGTGCGTCGGTTACGCCGTAGCGGAGTTTCAGTTCGGTCAGTTTGGCGGCGAAACGAAGGTGCCAGGCCAAGAAATCGGCCTGCGTGGCGGGGAGATAGTCCTGTTTGGGCATAACAAATTGGGAATGAGGGAGTTATTCGGCGGGAGAAAGGGCCGGCCAAACGCGGGGAAACCCGTTTGCCGTGCGGCAGAGGAGTTCTTCCGGACGGAGAAAGCTCCCGGCCGCGCGGAGACGGGCAGCCATCGGGCGACGGTAACCCAGCACCGCGCGGGAAGTGCGATGGCCGGGATGGGATCGGCGGGTTGCCGGACGGGCGGAACCTGATCCTGTGCGGGCGCGATAAGGATGGCCCGGTAAACGGACCCTGCGGGCAGCAGGCAGCAACTCTCCCGTGCGCGACCGAGCCGAGTTGTCGGCGTGGCTACGTGGCGCAGCGGAGTCGGACGGGCGGAGTCGGACGGGCGGAGTCGGACGGGCGGAGTCGGACGGGCGGAGGGTTGGTGACTGCCGGGGCATGGCCTGTTGGGAACAATTTCGTTGGACCACAAGCACCGGATTGGAGGCAAGACTAATCTCAGGGAAGGCCGACTTTTTCCCGGGCGCCTCCCCGAATCCTTCCGTAATCACGGGCAACTGGAGATACACTCCCGGCACCGTCGGAAGCCGCGGCGAAGTTGCCTCAGCGCGCCTTGTCGCCTAATTGTTCCGCACTTTATGGCCGCCGCCGATACGCGCATCCCCGTCACCGTGCTCACCGGGTTCCTCGGAGCCGGGAAAACGACGCTGCTGAACCGCATCCTCACCGAGAAGCACGGCAAGCGCATCGCCGTCATCGAAAACGAATTCGGCGAAATCGGCATTGATAACGAACTCGTGATCCAGGCCGACGAGGAAATCTTCGAGATGAACAACGGCTGCATCTGCTGCACCGTCCGCGGCGACCTCATCCGCATTCTTGGCCAGTTGCTGAAGCGTCGGGACAAGTTCGACTACATCCTCGTCGAGACCACCGGCCTGGCCGACCCGGGGCCGGTCGCGCAGACATTCTTTAGCGACGCCGAGATGAAGGAGGCCTTCCGTCTCGACGGCATCGTCACTCTGGTGGACGCCAAGCACATTTCCCTGCACCTCAATGACGCTCCGGAAGCGAAGGAGCAAATCGCCTTTGCCGACCGAATTCTGCTCAACAAGTGCGACCTCGTCAGTGAAGGCGAACTCGCGGAACTGGAACACCGGATCCACGCCATCAATGCGGTGGCGCAGATCCATCGCACCACCAAGGCCAATCTCCCGGTGGCGCAGGTGATCGACATCCACGCCTTCGACCTGGACCACAAGCTCACGCTCGATGGCGATTTCCTGGAAAAGGAACTGCCGTTCGAGTGGTCCGGGGCCTTCCACCTCGACGAAGGCGAGCACGCGCTGCGCCTTGAGGGCGGTCCCGACCCGATGATGGGCGTGGTGCTGCTCCAGCTCGACACCCACGATGGGCACGATTGCGCCGGGCATGGGCACTCCCACACACACGATCACGGACACGACCATCACCATCACGGTAAGGAATGTGACCATGACCACGACCATGACCATGGCGACTGCGGGCATGACCACGGACACGGAGATGGCCACGGCTGCCACGGCGGGCTTCACGGGGCCCTCCACGAGGCGGAGGAAGTCGCCGAAGAGATCTTTGGCAAGATCGCGACTTCGGTCCGCAGCGGCGGATCCATCAAGCCAGGCAAGACGCTCTACAAGCTCATGCTCGGCGAAGACGGGGCCAACATCCGCGTGCAGATTCCAGCCCACGGCCATTATGCGCTGTTCACCCAGCATGGCCTCGGCGAGTTCAACGGAAAGTTGCTGAAAGGGGACAGTGTCATTGAACCTGACCATGTTCACGAACACGGCGGCCACCATCACGACCACGAGCATGACGAAACCGTCAGCAGCGTGGGCATTGAGGAACGGCGCGAACTGGATCCGAAACGGCTGAACGCCTGGCTCAGCGAACTGCTCCAGACCAAGGGCCAGGACATCTTCCGCATGAAGGGCATCCTCAACCTGAAGGGCCAAAGCCGGCGGTTTGTTTTCCAGGGCGTCCACATGCTGTTTGAGGGCCAGCCTGACCGCGAATGGAAGGCCGACGAAACCCGGAAGAGCCAACTGGTCTTCATCGGACGGAATCTTGACCGCGAGGCGCTGAACGCCGGGTTCCGCCGCTGTCTCGCCTGAACGGCCCTCCGCAGGCAAAACCGGCCCAACGGCGGCATCAAACCGCCATCACGCTGCGGCTGGGCTCAGGCCGCCGGGGCTTCGGCGAGCATTTCAGTCACGGCCGACTGGAGATCCGGAAGGGTGAACGGCTTCTCCAAGGTCCGGTTGGCCCCGAGAATTCCGGCCATCCGCAGATACGTGG
>CAIWAH010000219.1 GCA_903910585.1 uncultured Verrucomicrobiota bacterium | reverse complement strand
GAGTCTTCGCTGAACCACACCGTGGCGGGCCCCTGCTCCAGTCGTTCCCGGGTGGCCGGCTTGACCCGTTCCTGCACCGGATACTCAGCGGACGTCACCAGCACGAATTCCGGGCGCAACCGTTGCCGCAACGCGTCGCCAAGCGGCTCCGCTTCCCGGGGAAGTCCGGCGATGACGAGATCCGTGCCCAGCTCATGGGGGCGGTTTAGCAGCGCGGCCTGTCCGCTCCGGCCCAAGTCCGACAAAAGCGTGATTCGCTGGCCACCCACCGCCCCGTGCAACACCACGGTCCCGTCGTCGGCGAGAGTGAATCGGTCCGTTGGCGCCGGATGCTGCACGGCCCAGCCGGCAACCGTGTCGCCCGCGAATACCCGGTGCCGCGGAAGGTGCCGTTCGTCGGCCAGGGCCAGCAACCGCCGGAAGGCGGGCGACCGCGAATTGGTCGCGCTGAGCACCAGTTCGCTGACGGGCAGCGCCGAAAGCAGCGCCTCGCTGCCGCCGACATGTTGCAGGTCGCCATGAGTGATCAGCAACCGGGGCACGCGGTTCCAGCCTTGGGCGTGGAGAAAGGGGATCAAGAGGGCATTGGCGGTGGACTCGTTGCCGGCATCAATCAGCAGGTCGTTCGCCCGGCCGGGAGCGTCCACAATGATGGCTTTGCCGCCAGGCAAAATGGTCAGCCGATGCCACCGGGAGCTGCGCCAACCAGTCACCAGCGCCGCGCACACGGTCACCCCGATGGCGGCCGCGAACGCCTTCCGCACCGCTTCCCGCCCTGCCCAGCCGGTGCCCACCGCCAGCAATGCCCCGTAGTAGGGCAGCCACCACGGCCACGAGGGCGACGCCACATACCAAACCCCGCCCGGCACTTCCGCCGCCTGCCGGCTGACCTCGATCATGCCGCGCATCCAGAGCCAGCCGCTGGCGTTGAAAACCTCTCCAAGCCCCGGCCACAACTCCCCCACGGCCAGCGACGCCACATTGGCCGCCAGCGTCAGGCCCGACATCGGCACCACGAGCAGATTCGCCAGCAGACTGACCGGATTGAGCAGATGAAAGTAATGGACCGTCAGCGGCAGCGACGCGAACTGTGCGGCGAGGCTGGCCGCCAACAGCAGGGCGACTTTGCGCAATGGCAGTTCCAGCCAGCGCTGCCAGCGGGGACGCAGTTCCTCCGGCAGAAACGGATCGGGATCGAACCGGAAGAGTTTCAGCAACCGCGGTTCCAAGGCCGGCACCAGCAGGGCCATGCCCGCGACCACGCCGAACGAGAGTTGGAAACTGGCCTGAAAGAGCTGGCCCGGCTCCCACAGGAGGACCGCGAGCAATGCCAGGGCGAGCGAATTGAACAGGTCTCCGGGGCGCTCCAGCATCCAGCCGGCGATGACCACCGAGCTCATCAGCGCGGAACGGATCGCCGACGTCTGCCATCCGGTCGCGGCCACGTAGAACCAGATGAGCGGAATCACCAACAGACCGCAGAGCCTTCGGGGCAGGCGCGCCGCCCGCAGCAAGGCCACGATGACGCCGGCGATCAGCGCAATGTGCAGGCCGCTGATGGCGAAGACATGCATCGTGCCGGATTCCATGAAGACGGTGTCCACCTCGTCGGTGAGGGCGGTCTTCCATCCAAGCGCCATCGCCCAAAGCAGGCGCGTGGCTTCGTCGTCCGGCAATCCCCGCGCCAGGGTGTGCTGGGCCCACGGCAGGAACCGTTCGCTCAGAGGCGGCCGCGGCGCGGACCCTTCCGCCAACTGCCAGTCATGCGGACCGTCCGCCACCAGCATGAACCAACAGCCCTGGTGCCGCAGATGCGTGGCGTAATCAAACAGCCCGGGCGCCACCGGTCCGGGCGGCGGTCGGAGCACGCCGTGCAATTCCAGCCGCTGGGTGCGGAACAGCTCCCGCGGCGGCGCGCCCTTGAGGCTCACCGCGATGTCGCCGGTCGCCGGTTGCCAGGTTCCCTGATTTTCCCAGGCAGTCACCCGCACCCGGAACAGGGTTCGCCCGTAAAGCTGCCCGCGGCGTTCGACGAGCTTCAGGGCCGGGGTGTCGCGGATTTCCGCCCGGAAACGGGCGAGCGCGACATTCGTGCCGACGAGCATTCGCAGATCATGCGGCGCCGGCAGGTCCTGATGCAGCCGGTAATGGGCCCAACCCGCGGTCAGCGCCAGGCCCAGCAGCAGCGGACCGCGCAGCCGTTCCACGAAGGCCGCAAGCACCAAGAAACCGGCCGAAGTCCCCAGCAACCCCGGCAGCGGCGCCGCGAACCATTCGCCCAGCGCCACGCCGAGGGCGAACAGCAGCGCGGGCCAGAGCAGCGGTCGTCTCATCGGGACCCCCGAGGAAAAACCACCAGCCGCCAGTTGCACAAACCCGAAAGCACCCCACCCTCGCCGCCCAATGAGCATCGTCACCCGCACCGGTGACGCCGGCACGACCGGCCTGATGTATAACCGCCGGGTCTCGAAGTGCCATCCGCGCGTCGAGGCCTACGGCAGCGTGGACGAACTGAACGCCGCGCTCGGTCTGGCCCGGGCCCACGCGCGACAACCGTTCCTGCGTGACCACCTGCTCCGCATCCAGCAGGACCTCGTCACCGCGATGGGCGAACTCGCCACCGGCGTGGACGATCTCGACCGCTACGTGGCCGACGGCTTCAAGCTGGTCACTCCCGCCATGACCGCGCAGCTCGACGAGATTGTGACGGCCATCGAGGCGCAAAACGTCAGCTTCAAGGGTTGGGCCACGCCCGGGGCCAATCTCACCGCCGCGGCCCTCGATGTCGCCCGCACGACCGCCCGCCGAGCCGAACGCCGAGTCGTGGCCCTACATGAGGTCGGCCAGCTTCGGAATCCGGAGATCATCATCTTCCTCAACCGCCTGAGCGACCTCCTGTGGCTGATGGCCCGCTGGGCGGAAAGCCATGAACCGGCGGGCGAGTAGCGCGAACGGCCGGCTGCCGGAATGGTGGCCGAAGGCCGGCCCGGAATCACACTTTCGCCGCCAGCGCGTTGATCTGGCTGGCGGCGTAACCGGCGCCGAAGCCGTTATCGATGTTCACCACGGTCAGGCCGCTGGCGCAGGAGTTCAGCATGCCCAGCAGCGCCGTCAGCCCGCCGAAGTGCGAACCGTAACCCACGCTCGTCGGCACCCCGATGAGCGGCTTTCCGATCAAACCACCCACAACGCTGGGCAACGCGGCCTCCATGCCGGCGACGCAGATGACCACGTTGGCCGACTGGATTTCATCGAGCCGGCGGAACAGCCGATGCAGTCCGGCCACGCCCACGTCATAGATGCGGCGCACCTCGTTGCCCATGAACTCCGCCGTGAGCGCCGCCTCCTCGGCCACCGGAAGATCGCTGGTGCCAGCGCACACAACGGCGATGACGCCCGGACGCTTCGCGAGCGGCTTGCGCTCCAACGTGAGGCAGCGCGCCGCCTCATGGTGGACGCCCTTGCGGAACTTCTTCCGAAAGGCCTTGGCGTGATCGGGCGTGATCCGCGTGACCAGCACCCGGTCGTTCGCGGCGACGATCTTCTCCGCGATGGCAACGACCTGGGCGGGCGTCTTGCCGGCGCCGAAGATCACCTCCGGAAAACCCTTCCGCAGCGCGCGGTGCGTGTCCACGGCAGCAAAGCCCAGCTCCTGCACGGGCGCGGCCTGAAAGGCCCGGAGCACGGCCTCACGGTCGGTTTCACCGCGTTGGAAACGGTCGAGGAGGGCGGCGGCTTCAGTGGGGGTCATTCGCTTGCTGGTTCCTGAAATCGGCGCGGCAGATCACGCGCACCATGAATCAACCGCACAGATCGGATCGCCTCCGGCTGCGCTTGATAGAAGACAATGTATCGGTTGAATGGCGGCTCGACGAGGCGGCTGCGGACCGTTCGCAAATCCTCCAGCTTGGGGAAACGAAGCCGGCCCAACGACGGGTTGCGCTGGATCGTTTTCAGCGTGAGCGATACCGCGTTGACGAAACGGCGGGCAACTTCCTCGTCGGCCTCTTCCAGATACCATTCCACGATTCGGTCAAGGTCATCGAGAAACCGGGGCGATTTGACAAGGGGCGGCATCATCCACGCGCGGCCCGGCGTTCCTTGGCTCGGGTGATGACGCCTTCAAGGTCGGCCTCCGTGAGTGGCGTGAATGGACCCTTGGCTCCTTCCCGTAACAGCGCGGCCAACTCGGGCGTGTCCTGCTCTGCCCAGTTGTCGCCGGCTTCTTCCTCCCGCAAACGGGACAACGCCTCCCGCACCACCGCATCCGGGGTCGAGAAAGCGCCTGCTTGGACCTGGGCGTGGACGAACGCCTCCAACTCGGCGGGCAGGGCGATGTTCATGGCGTGAAGATTAGGCGGGCCGAACGAAGAAACAAGCGGTGGGTCACCTCGCCGGGACCTTCATGGCTCATCCTTCGCCCGGTTGGTCGGCGGCTCCGATTCCCCGGGTTCGCGATGTCCCCATCGCCGGCGGCAGAACTCACCAGTCAACTTCACAATCACCCCATAAGCGCCCAATGCCGCCGCCCCGGCAACGACGACTTTCGCAATTGTCGTCAGAAATTCCCAATCCCGCGCCACGGTTCCGTAGCCAATCGTTCCAACGAGAAAGACCACGACGGCTGCGACCAGAATTCGGAACTGCGCGTCCTGCCACTTGGGCTCTTCTTCCCACATAGGTTACCCCAGCTTCACCGCCTTCCCCTCCGCGATGCTCCGGTAGATCCCTTCGATGACCTTGAGGTCGGCGAGGCCCTCCTCGCCGGAGGCGCGCGTCGGACGGTTCTTCAGGATGCACTCGGCGAAGTCGTCGAGTTCGGCGGCGAAGTGGTCCACCTGTGGCAGTTCCAGCGGGCCCTTGCTGGTGCGGCCGTTGAGACCGCCGTAGCCGTAGGCCTGCGGGCCGAGTTCGAACCAGCCATTCTCCGCCAGTCCGCGCAGGTAGTTCATGCCGTTGAAGGCATAGGTCGTCGCGCCCTTGGCCAGCACGCCGCCGGGGAACTTCAGCTCCCAGGTGATGGTCTCATCCACCTCGGCGAACTTCACCTTGTCAGTCTTGGTCTCGAACGCCTGCACGGAGACCGGTTCCTCGCCCACGAGGTAGCGCATCCCTTGGATGGCATAGATGCCCACGTCCATCAGCGCCCCGCCGCCCGCCAAAGCCTTGCGCAGCCGCCACTGGGTTGGATCACCGATCTTGAATCCGAACGCAGCCTCGACGCACTTCAGCCGGCCGAACACCTCGTAGCGGCTCAGGCGGATCATCTCGAGGTGATGCGGCGTGAACTGACACCGGTAACCCACGCCCAGCCGCCGCTTGGCCTGTTTGCACGCATCGATCATCTGCTGGCATTCGGCGGCAGAATTCGCCATCGGCTTCTCCGTGAAGACATGCTTGCCCGCCTGGGCGGCGCGGACCGTGAACTCGGGGTGCATTGAGTTCGGCAGGACGACATAGACGATGTCCACGTCAGGGTTGTCCTTGAGCCGGTCGAACTGTTCGTAATTGTAGCAGTGCGTGGCCGGGATGCCGTATTGCGCCTGCCATTTCGTGAGCTTCTCCGGCGTGCCGCTGACGAGGGCGGTTAGCTTGCAGAGCCTGGTGTTTTTCGCGAGCGCCGGCGCGATCTGATTGGTGGCGAGGCTGCCCAACCCCACGAGCGCGACGCCAAGCTTCCGCTGCGGTTCCTGCGCCCGGGCGGTGAGGATGAACGGGGCGGCCGCGGCCAGCGTGGCGGTCGCCTTCACAAAGGAACGCCGGTTTGTATTCATGGATGCGGCGAGCTTGCGTCCGCCCGAAAATCCCGCGAGGCGAAAATCGGCGGGACGGGACTGGCGCAATCGGCCCGTCGGCAGATCACGGGAACAGCACGCGGCCCCATGTGGTTGCCACCAGCGCCGCAAACGCAACCCAAGCGCCGCGGTTGACAGCCGGCAACCACCGCATTGGCAGCAGCGCGGCCAGACCGCCGAGCACAAGTCCGCCGCCGAAGCCCGCCGCGTGGGCCAGCACATCGGAGGTCAGCGACGTGCCGAACTCGATGAACAGGAAGGTGCCTCCGGCCAATCCGCCAAGAATCACCCGGGTGCCGCGGCGGCCGTGTCGCCAGAGCGGCAGGGCCTGAACCGCGAGCATTCCCACCGCGGCCATCACCATGCCGGACGAGCCGAGACCGTAGCCCGGGTGATCCCGCCGGACGACCAGCGCGAGGAAATTCGCCCCCGCACCCGCCAGCAGCATCACCAGGCTGGCGACTCCGGCCCGATACCGGGCCATCGCCAGTCCGAGGAAGATCGTGCCCGTCATCGCGTTGGCCGCCAGGTGCGCGAGATCCTCGTGCAGCCAGAGCGCGGTAAATGCACGCCACCACTCCCCGCGGCCGGCGGCAACGTAGGCAAAGGTCCCGTCGCCCACGCGATCGCCCAGCGCATGGATGAGCGACAGCACCGCCACCCAGATCAGCACCCCGGCGTGAAAGGTGAGCTCGGAATCCGGAAGCGCATGTTCCCAGCGCGACCGGCGGGTTTCCTGATGATAGAGCCGCAGGGCCTCCAGCGCCCTAGACTGCTCGGTCGCCGGGAGCGCCAATTGCCAGCCGCCGGATTCGGGATCGCGGTCCAGAGCGCAGGCAATTCCCTGGCTCACCAGCACCAATGACCAGTCCATCGCCTGCTGCTCGGTGCGGGCGCGGATGATGGCCGGTGCTGAGGAATCCACGGCGCGGACAGTCGCGGCCGGGGCGGGCCGGGCAAATCCATGTTCACGGACGCTGGGCGGAAACACCGTGGCGGGGAGCGGTGGGCCGGCGACGGGGTTTGCGGCGTTGCTTCCCCGGCGGCGCTCGCAAACCCTCGCGTCCGGTGAAGGCATTTCTGGCCCGCAACTGGTTCGTGCTGGCGCTGCCCGTGACGGTCGCGCTGGCGTCGTTTGTGCCCGAATGGGGTGCGAACGGCGGGCCATTGCGTCCGGAGATCTCCACCAAGCTCGCCGTCGCGGCGATTTTCGTAATCCAGGGCCTGACGCTGCCGAGTGCCGCCCTCCGGCAGGGGGCGGGCCGCTGGCGGCTGCACCTGCTGGTCCAGTCGTTCACCTTCCTGCTGTTTCCGCTGCTGGGAATCGTCCTCGACGGATTCTGGGGAACGGTGGTGTCGCCCGACCTGCAGTTCGGCTTCCTGTTCCTCTGCGTCCTGCCTTCGACCGTATCCTCGTCGGTGGTGCAGACGAGCCTCGCGGGCGGCAACACGGTCGGGGCGATCTTCAACGCCGCGCTGTCAAACCTGGTCGGCGTGGTGGTGACTCCGCTGTGGGTGACGTGGCTGATGAACAAGGGCAGCACCGTGCAGCCGCTGGGAATCGTCTTTCGTGACGTGGCGCTGCTGCTGCTGGTGCCGATGGCCGCGGGCCAGGCGCTGCGGGTTGTCCTCGGCACGTGGGCCGACCGGCGCAAGCGTTCGCTCACGCACGCATGCAGCGGGCTGATCCTATTGCTCGTGTTCGCCGCCTTCAGCAACACCGTGCAGCAGGGACTGTGGCGCACCCAGTCCCGGGGCCTGTTGTGGGTCGCCGCCCTTGGTTCGGCCGGTGTGCTGGCCCTGGCGATGGCCGGCGTGGAGGCCCTGTGCCGGTTGGCCCGGCTCGATCGGGGGGACCGGATCGCGGCGACCTTTTGCGCGCCGCAGAAAACCATCGCGGCGGGCATCCCCCTGGCGAAGGCAATCCTCGGAACCCATCCCGGCCTGGGCCTGATCCTGTTGCCGGTCCT
>CAIWAH010000218.1 GCA_903910585.1 uncultured Verrucomicrobiota bacterium | reverse complement strand
GTCTTGAGGGCCAGGTTGTAGTCGGCCACCGACTTCTCCCAGGCGGCGACCGCCGCCTGGCCTTCCAGCGTGTCCTCCGCCACGGCGTCCGCGGCGAACTCCGCCCGCGGCTGCCCGAAGACGAGGAACTTCTTGCCGTCGCTCGTGCCCAGGCCGTTCCCGCCGGGGGCGACGCTGAAGTCGAAGTTCAGCGGTTTGGTGACCGCCCCCTCGGGGGTGACCACCTTCAGGAGCCGCAGGGCCTTCGGTTCCTGCGCGCGCAGGTCCGCCGTCAGTTCCGCCGCGATGGGCTTCAGTTCCGGGTTTTTGGCCGTCTCAACATAGAGGGTCTCGGCCGCCCGCAGCGTGAGCTCGGCCTTGGCCTTCGTCGCCGGGGTGCCCACCAGGCGGACGTTCAGCGCCTCCATGGCCAGGTGGGCCGGCACCGCGGCGTCCACGTGGTCGCGGAGGGTCGCTTCCGCCGGCCCCTCCGCCCGCAGGCCGGCGGACAGGGACAGGGCCAGGGCGGCGAGGGCCAGGGAGCGGGGGAGTTTCGGGAGGTTCATGGCGGCGTAGCGGTGCGGTGTTCTTTTTCGTTTCTCGGCCCGTTCCGCGCTCAGGCGCGGCGGCCACACCCGTTACTACGGGGGGCGCGCCACGAAGGTGACATCGCCGCCCGCATTTTCTTTCCGCCGCCCCCTCCGGCCGCTCACGGCGCGGGGTTGAAGCGGTAGAACTGGGACTCGCCTGTTGCCGGTTCCGGGGTGCTACGGGGCAACGAGGCGGACCCGGTAGAATCCGCCGGTTTCGGCGCTGGGAATGGGGGTGTCGATGGGAGCCTCGCCCTGTTCGAGGACGATTCGGCGGACAAGCACCCAGGCGGAGAAGTCCGTGGTCAGCTCAAGCTGATAGGTCGTTCCCGGTGCCCCCCGGAGCACGAAGCCAAGCGTAGCAGAAGCGGGATCAACCCGGACTTCGGCCAGTTCCGGCCCGGTCGCCGCCGCGGGACGCACCACCACCCGGAACTGGGCGGTGGCGGAGTCGACTCCGTCCGACACGGAGACCGCCACAAGATTGGTCGTCCCGGCAGTTCCCGCCGCCGCCAGCCAACGGACGCCACCCGCGGGACTGACCGTCAGCCCCGCCGGTCCCTGGAGCAGGGCGAAGCTCAACGGCTGCGCCGGCAGATCATTGTCGGCCGCATCCAATTGGCGGCTCAGGATGGAGAGTTCGTCCAGGAACTGGTCCGCCACCGCCGCCCACACGGGCGCCACGTTCACCTCCGCCACCACCACCGTGAAGGCGTTGGTCACGCTCGCCACCCCGTCGCTCACCGCCACCCGCACCTCGTTCGTCGACGGGCCCTGCGCCTCGGCGGGCACCCACCCGAACACCCCGTTGGTCACCCCGGACCCCGCCGGGCCGCTCACCAGAGAGTAGCCCAGCGGCTGCGCCGGCACGTCCGCATCGCTCCCGGCCAACGTCTGCTGGTAAAGCACCAGCTCCGGCAGCGTCGCGTTCGTCAGCCCAGCCCACACCGGCGGGGCGTTGCCCTCGCTCACCACCACCCGGAAGGCGTTGGTCACGCTCGCCACCCCGTCGCTCACCGCCACCCGGATCACGTTGGTCGAGGGACCCTGCGCTTCGGTGGGCACCCACGCCACCGCCCCGTCTGCCGTGACCGTCAGTCCCGCCGGCCCCGCACTCACCAGCGCGTAGCTCAAAGGTGGTGTAGGCACCGTGCTGTGGGTGGCAGTAAGTTGAAGCTGCCAGGGCTGGCCTTCCGGCAGCGTCTGGTCGCTGATGGCAGGGAAGATGGGACCAATCGGAATGTAGGCCCGGTTGAATTCCGTCGTTTGCGGCGGGTTGAAGGTCACTTCATGCGAGGCCGGAGCCATGAACCCGGGAATCGGTTTGTATTCGACCGTGAACGTGCCGGCCGCCGATTTGAACGTGGTGCCGCTGGCGCGATACGCAGTCTCGCCCTGCAACCGCCAACCAGCCCCGGCCGCCAGTGCGCCGGCGGGCTGAAGGTTGATCTTCAGGCTGCCCAGACTGAACGCTCCACCAAAACCATTGCCCGGCAGGATGGCACCACCGCCCAAGAAGTTCAGACCCGTTTCCGCGGATGACGCCGCGCGGTTGATGAGGGAGGCCACCATGCTGTCAATGGCCCGCACCACCGACTGGCCACCGTAGTTGCCGAGATAGACGGCCGCCGGAAAGAAGATGGCCGACTCGCCCGGGTCCGGCTGCGGCCGTTCGAAGCGCACGCAGAGCGGTCCGCCGCTGTTGCCCGGGTAGCTGTAAAACGACGAGGAGGAAAAGACGCGTTCCGTCCCGGGAACCGAACTGAAAACATAGTTGCCGACTTCGGTCCGGTGCATCCGGCCTTCCGCAGTGTCATTGAGCAGATAGCCCAGGAGCAGCTTTTCCCGGGAACTGCCCAGCCATTCATTCGGATTTGAATCGGACAGCAGATAGCCGGAGCGCCCTCCCCGGGCTACCGGTTCCGCAAAATAGACGGCGGCCACATCCCATTCCTGCGACAGGGGAGTGGATTGCCCCGGTTGCCACCCTGGCTGCTGGCTTTCGGTGTTCCGGGCCGCCAGATAGTTGGTGTGAATGTAGTATCCGATCGCCCGGATGGGCCTGGGTTCGTAACCCGCCTCGCCAACATGGCGTTCCGGATACCACTCGATCGCTGACGCCTCCGTCGCGTTGGTGGCGCCGGAAAAGAGGACGTGCGCGGCGGTCAGAACGACGCGTTCGCGCACCACGATGCCGCTGCCGAATCCGCCCGGAGTGCGCAACTGTCCGGTCATGGGCAACGGTTGCCGTTGGCTGAGGTCCTGGCCGGCGCGGATGGCTGCATAGCTGGACACCGCCGTCGGCACCGTGGCCCCCACCGGCGGCGGCTCGGCCCGGAGATACTCCACGGGCAGTGTCGTCGAAGTCTCAGGCTGGATCAGCACCGTGAAGCTGGGCGGAGTCTGCCAGCGGTCCACCGGCCGGAACTCCACCACCTGCAAGCCGGGCGGAACCCCGGGCAGCGTTTCTCCGGAGTTGCGCCACACGGTGTCGCCGGCCATGCGCCAGCCCGGTGTGCCGTCGCCCAGCAGGCCGGGCAACGGGCCGAGATCCACCCGGAGGCTGCCGCCCACGAGGGCCGGGTCGGGTTCGTAAAGGTTCGTCGCCCGCGTCCGGAGGCCGCCCGCGACCGAATTGCTCAACACCTCCGGCGTCCGGTAGCCCACCACGGGCCGGAATTCGACCGGATAGGTGCCGGCATCCAGGTTGGTGACCACTTCGCCCCCATTCCGCCAGAAGGTTTCCCACGGCAGCCGCCACTGGCCGAACGCCGTCAGCGGCTCGGTGAACACCTGCAGTTCGCCGGGAACTCCGGGCCGGGAGTTTGACTTGATGAACGAGAGGAAGGAACCGTGCTCCAGTGAGGCGTCATCGTCGGCAATGGTCACCGTCGTCACGCTTTGGGAACCGATCTGCGTGCCCTCGCTGGCTGAGCCCAAGAGAACCTCAAAGGTCTTGGGACCGTCGGGAATGTATTCGTTCACCAGGGGCACTTCCGCGAACTTCTCCGTCTCGGCGGCCGCGAACTCCAGGCGGCCGGTCGTCTCCCGGTAGTCCCTGTCCAAGAGCGCCCCGGTCGAACGGGTGGAGAAGCTGACCGCACCCGCCCCGGCGCCGGACTTCAGCACCCGCAGGCGGAGGATGCCGTTGGTCTCGGTGGCCGTCTGCGCCGCCTGCGCCCAGTTGAAGGTGGTGACCTCCGGCGGCAGCACGGTGACCTCCACCGGCACGCTGGAGGCCGTGCCCTCCCGGTCATCCACCGCCCGCACCACCAGTCCCTGGACGCCGGCCGGCGGATTGGTCCAAGTGAAGTTGAACGTGTTGCTGCTGCTCCGGGTCTCGCTCGAACCCAGCAGGCTGCCGTTGGCCAGGAAGTCCATCCGCTTCACAAAACCGTCCGCATCCGTGCCGCGGGCGAGCAGCACCAGGTTCGTGGGCACCCGGAAGACGTCCGTGGGCAGCGGCGAAAGCAGCGTGGCCACCGGCGGCACGTTGGGCGGCAGCGTCACGGTCAGCTGCGCGACCCGGCTCGTGACCGAACCCGCCGCGTTGGTGATGACCGCAAGATAGCCACCCGTGTCACCGAGCTGGAGGTTGGCCAGGTTCAGCGTGGCTGCCGTCGCCCCGTCCAGCCGGGTCGCCCCCTTCCACCACTGGTAAGTGAGCGGTGCGGACCCGGTCACGCCGACTGAAAAGGCGACGCTCTGACCTTCGATGCGTTCAGCGTCCTGCGGTTCTCCGACGATGACGGGCGGATCCACGATGCCCGTGAAGACAAAGCGCCCGGTCACCACCTTGTTGGCGTCCAAGGTCACCGGCAGCGGATTGGCCGAACCGGACGCATCGCCGCTCCAGCCAGCGAAGCTCCAGCCGGCGTCCGGCACTGCCGTTACGGAGACGCCGGCATTGTTGGCGTAGAACCCGGCTGCGGGCGTCCGCACGAAGCTGCCGGCCCCTTCCACCCTCAGCGTGAGGGTCCGGCTGCCGGCGGGCAGATTGGCAAACAGCGCCGTCACCGTGGGAGCGGCGTTGGTCACCGTGAAGGCCAGCGGGCTGTTGGTCAGCGTGGTCAGGCTGCTGCCGGACACTCTCCACCGCGCGAAGTATTTCCCGGCCGCCGGCAGGGCCATGACCCGGGTGGTGGCCCCGTATGGGACCACCGTGTCGGCCGGCTCCAGCGCCACGCTGCCGTTGGCCACACCGCCGGTTACGGCCGTGCTGACGGTGGTGCCGAAGACCGCCCGAAACGTCTTGTTGGAAGTCACGGCAAATGAGTTGGTCGGGTTGTCGCCGGCCAGGTCGCCGTCCCAGCGCAGGAAGGTCCAACCGGGGGCGTTGGTCGCGATCACCCGCACCACGCGGTTACTAGCATAGGGGCCTGTAGGCGGGTCAAACAGCACACCACCACCGCCGGGAGTCTTGTCCGCCAGCGTGAAGCTTGGCAGGAAAACCACGTCCACCGGGGCTGCCGGACGTTCGACCGAAAAATCGTCCGAGTAGGCGACGGCGTGGATGGTCGAACTCGGATTGACCGTGAAAGGGCCGGTATAGGGCGTGCCGAGAAAGTCTGCCGGTGTGCCGTCGGTGGTGTAGAAGATGTTGGGCAGGGAGCTGTGAAGGGACACCGACACGGCGTCCTGACTGAGGAACTCGTGCCGGTCGGTCAGGGAATAGCCGCCGTTAATGCGCACCACTGGGGTCCCGACCGGCAGTTCCTCCACCGTCAGGAACTGGTTGACCGCCACGTCCGGCATTTCCGTCACCCGTCCGGAGGGCCATTCAACCCGGAGGGCGGTCACCTTGGTGGCGTCGCCGAGACCGAAGTGTTGGGCGAACTCACCTTGGCCCGCATAACCACTCAACCCGGAGACTTCATGCATCTGGGTCACCGGCGATCCGTTCACCGTGGCGGTGACCCGGACCTTGGCCCCGATGGCGTCCCGGTTGGAGGCCACCCCTACGCACCGAACGGTGAGCCAGCTATTGGAGTTCCCATTGTTTTGAAACATCAGGACGTTGCCGCCCACAATCAGATCCAGAAACCCATCCCGGTTGTAGTCTGCCCACGCCGCCCCGAACGAATCGGTGACCTTTCCGGGGAAGATGCCGTTGGTGATGCGGACAAACGCCCCGCCTCCGCGGTTGGCATAGAAAAAGTTGCCCCGCGGGTCGTTGAAGTAGTTCGAGATGAACACATCAACGTTTCCGTCATTGTCAAAATCCCCCCAGGCGGTGCTGCCGGTGTTGCCCCCATTTTCGATTGGCCCGCTCTGCGGGCTGAAGCTGCCGCCCTCATTGCGGTAGAGCCGGTTGCCCTCCGCCTGGTCCTTCGCCACCAGCAGGTCGAGGTCTCCGTCATTGTCGTAATCGACCCAGTTCGCGCTCACCGACTTGCCGGTTTCAGTGGCCACCGGCCCCGACAATTCCCGTGTGAATGTGCCGTTGCGGTCGTTGTGATACAGGAGGTTGGCCCCTCCGAAATAGTTCGCGACGAACAGGTCAGGCCAGCCATCCCCGTCGTAGTCCCCCCAGACCCCGAGGCTGGGACCGGCGACATCGGTCGCCACCGGCCCGCTCTGGATCCGGGCAAAGGTGCCGTCGCGATTGTTGCGATACAGATAGCTGATTCCGCTCTTCGCTGCCCCGGCCACGAACAGGTCGAGGTAGCCGTCTCGGTCATAGTCGGCCCAGGCGGCATTGATGCCTCCACCCGGATCGTTCTCTCCACCCCACGCGGACACGGCGGCAAAACTACCGTTGCCGACATTGCGGTAGAGACGACCGGGGCCTCCGGTGGTCGTGGCCACGAACAGGTCCGAGTAGCCGTCATTGTCGTAGTCGCCCCACGTCGCCGAGTATCGGTTTTGTCCCGGTTCACCGACCAACTGACTGGCGGTTGTCCGGGTAAGGACGCCGTTGACGTTGTGGAACAGGGAATTGCCGCTGGGGTGCGGAGAAAACAGGTCCGGCCAGCCGTCATTGTCGAAGTCGCCCCAACTGATGCCGTAGATCAACGAGTTGGCCACATCGCCCGTCGTGATCTGGATGAACGTGGTCTCAACCGCCAGAGTTGCCGGCTCGCTGGCCACGCTGCCAACCACGTTGCTTACGACCAGCGTGTAGGTGCCGGCGTCCCTGGGTTGGACGTTAGTGAGGGTGAGCGTGGCGCTGGTCGCTCCAGGCAAGGGTTGGCCGTTCCGCAGCCACTGGTATGCCAATGGCTCTTCGCCTATGGCCGCAGAAATCAAAGTCACGGTCGCCCCAGCAGTAAACGATCCCCCCTTGGGCTGCCGGTAGAAGAAGGCTGCCGATTCAGCGTTGAGTGTGCCATCAACTCCCTTCCACGCCACCGAGGCGATCTCGGCGGGTGATAACGCACGGTCGAACTGGGCGACCTCGTCAATCAAACCGTGATAGGGAAACGCAGAGGCACCCGACCACCTTCCAAGCGCGACCGGTTGAGTGTTCTGCTGCATCGGGTAGCCAACCGGGAGTTTCTCTTCGAGGATGCCATCAATGTATAGGGCCATCTCCGCACCGTCGAACACTCCGGCGAGATGGTGCCAGTCGCCATCGTTGACCAACCGCCGGGAAGTAATCCAGATGCTGGATGCGTCCGAACCGCCGCCGCTCATTCCCATGCTCACGGCACCGGTAGGTTCCACTTCCAACAGGAATGGCTTGTTATAGGCCAGGCCGTTGAAATTCTTGTCCCAAAGGAATCCGCTACCGTTGGGTTTGATCCACATGGCGACGGTGATCTGGGCCTGTTCAAAGGAGGGCAGCGTCACTATCCCGCCGCCTCCGTCGAAACTGAAGGCCTGGTTCACGCGGCCTCCGTTCACGATTGTAGCCCCGCCGCTTAAACTTCCATTTCTGCCCGCATACACGTCGTTAGCGTCTCCGTCGGCCGGCCACCAGCTTACTAGGCCCGCAGGCACCACCTGAACAATCGCCACACTGCTCGTCAGGGAACCGACAAGATTGCTGACCACCACGGCGTATCTGCCCGCGTGGACCGGCTGGGCATTGGGAATCGTCAACGTCGCGTTCGTCGCCTTGGCCAAAGGTTGCCCATTGCGGAACCACTGGAAGGTGGGGGCCGGGACGCCATCCGCGACTACGCTCAACGTGAGCGGATTGCCCGCGATCACAGTCTGGCTGCTGGGCTGAGTCTGGATCTTGGGCTCGCGGTTCGGATCAGGGGAAACAAACGCCCGCACGCTCTCGGCAAATGCGGTGTCGTTGATCAGGCGTTTGGTGCCGGTTCCAGGCGCGAATGAGAACCATTCCAGATGGCCCAAAATCCAATGTTCCCACCAGACGAGCCGGAAAGGGTAGAGTCCCGCCCGAGTCACGTAGAGTTCGCGGCTCGTCGAGCCGCTGCTGCCCGAGGCTGAGGTGGCGACCACGAGATTGGTGCCCGTGTAGTTGGTGCCGAGATACAACCGGAACCCATCGTCGGCCCCCACCCCAAACCGGTGCAGCCCGGCTCCCAGTTCCAGCCAGGACACAATCTCCATCGCGAAAAACTCATCCGTGGATGGGCTGATCAAGCCCGCAGCTTTCAGCAAACGGTCGGGGTGTCCGTCCGCCTCCCTGAAGTCTCCCCAGCTCGTCGTGCCATTCCAGCCGTCGAGATAGTTGATCAGCGGAACGTCCTCCGCCCCGGCGAAGAACGCAGCCGGTATCGGTGGGTTGGCCAGTTGCGACTCGGCACGTTCGATGGAGTTGTTCAGGCCGTTGCCGTTCGCAGCTTGCACGGTGCGCACGCGGAATCCCGGTGTCTGCCCCTGAACGCCAAAGACGCCCGCCGACTCCGGAATCACCGCCAGGTTTTTTACCGAGAAGCTCCATTCGTTGGTGAAATAGGCCGGATCACCGGCGTCGTCGGCGTAAACCAGCCGGACGCTGTGCAGGGAACCCGCCGGGAGCAGGGACGAAGTCCAGTCCAGTTCAACGCGTTGACCGGTTACGGTGGCCGTGGCAGCGATGGGCGCGCCGTCAAAACGCAGATCCACCGAGGCCAGATTCACCGCGTGAACCCCGTTGGAAATCACCGCTTGAACCTGCGCGACAGGCAGGACATCCCCGGCCCCTGGCAGCGGCACCCTGGAGACCAAAACCGACGGTTGGTAGGAAAACACCCGGACCGCACTGGTGTTCGTCACCAAGCCGAAGGAATTGGAAGCCACCAGCCGGTAAAGCCCCGCGTCGTTGGCGCTGATACTGGAGATCGTCAGATTCGTCTGGATGGCTCCGTCCAGGGGCATCTCGTTGAAATACCACTGGAGCGTCATGGGCTGTGCCCCGGTTACGGCGGTATTCAAGGTCAACGGCTGCCCGGTGATGCCGTGGACCTCCACCAGCGACGCCCCCCGGAATACTGGGAGTTCACCCACGGTTGCCAATCGTTGAACCTGACCTTCCGACAGGGCGGTCCGGTAAAACCGGACATCGTCCAAGGCCCCTTGATAAAAATCCCCTGCCTGCGCGCCTTTCCGTCCCAGGGACACTGGATCCAGGTTGCGCAGGACATCAGCTCCGTTGCTTTTGGAACTCTGCAGGCTGCCGTCCAGATACAGCTTCCAGGTCTGGTTCGCGTAGGTGGCCGCCACATGATACCAGGTTCCGGCGGTCAACGGCACGCTGGACTGCCCTTCCTGACGGAAGTCCCGGCCGGTGATGAAAACGCTCCCCAGCATGACTCCATAGTTCCAGGCGGTGTCGCCGCCCTTCACAAAGAGTGCCTGTGAGCCGCTGTTGATCCGGTCGGGGCGCGCCCAAAGCGAGATGGTAAACTCGCCATCCACCGGAACATCGAAGTCCGTGTGGAAAGGGATGACCACCCCGCTGCTGGTGCCGTTGAACGCTAGGGCTGAATTCGCGGCCCCAAATCGATTCGTCGTGACGCCGGTATTCGAGGCTGTGCCGTTGTGAGCGCCTGCACTGAGATCGGCAGCGTTGCCATCCAAGGGATAATGCGCGACCGGTGTCGGCAATTCCTGTGCCCTGATAGTGATCGCCAACAGCAAGGCAGTGAAGCTGGCCAAAGCGCTTGCCATCTGGCCGTTCCGACCCGGCCGCGCACCGGGGCGGAGTTCTTCACGTTTCGCGTTCATGATCACCATCTACGGGCATTTCCTTCATAGACGACGTCAGTTCAAATCCGCGGCGGCCGCCGCGGCGATGCGCTTGTCTGCCTCCGCCTCAACCTCGGCCTGGCTTTTGAACTGTTCCTGGCGTCCTGCGATGACCTTTTCGGTGTAGTCGATCGTGGCCTCGCCGGTCACCTGGCTGCGCAGCGGCACGTTCCAGGACCACCCCAGCGATTCGATCAGGCAGCGGCGCAGCAGGTCGGGTTGCTCGTCGCGCACGCGGACGATGTCCTCGGCGGTGGGGGAGCCGTGCTTGCGCCACGCGGCGAACGCGGGGTCAATCTTCACCCGGCCGGCGATCTCGGACGAGCGATAGACGCCCACCGTGTAATGGTAAACGGCCGCCGCCACGCTGGCCTTGTGCAGCGGGAGGTCGGTCGCATCCGGCAGGCCCGCCTGGGCGGCCACGGCATCGGAGGTGTTGCTGACGATGACGCGCTTCTGAGAGGCGCCGTCGGGTTTCGGGGGCGGATTCATGTGGCAGGTGCTTTTTGTCGAGGTTGGCCGGCCGACCGGGGGCGCCGCAACGGTCAAGTGAAGGTAGCTACAGGTTGAACCGCAGCCGCAGGTAGAGGGTGCGCTCCCGGGGCGTCTCCTCGAAGATGGTAAGCGGGTGCAGGGCGTAGTTTTGGTCGGTCACGTTGAGCAGGCCGACCGTCAGGTCCCCGAGATGGCGGGGGAACCGGTAACCGATGAACAGGTTCACCTGCACCACGTCGTCGCCCGAAACCGGCACAGCGCCCGCGTTTTCCTGGTGTGACCAGGTGACCACTGTCCGGCCAAACCAGCCGTCCGGGCGCTGATACAGCAGCGAACCGCTCAGCCGATGGAGGTCCGAACGCTGGGAGGAGGTGCGCTCAAACCCGGCGGCGGCGGGCAGCGATGGCAGGGTTGTGTGCAGTTCCGCCCGGGTGAAGCCGTAGTAACCTTGGGCAAACCACTCTTGCGCCAGTATCTGGTTCACCGTCAACCGCACTCCCCGTTCCGTGTAGTCCAGGATTCCTGAGGTGGAATCGGGCTCGGCTACGGGCACTGGGCGGAACACATCATAGTTGAAGTAACCGAGGCTCTGGTCCACGTCGCTGCGGAGCCAGCGCGCCTCGGCGCTGACGTAGGTCCGGCTGGGAAATTTGAAGTCGGCGCCGATCCCGGCCGCACGATGCCGGGGGATCTCGACGGAGCCGACGAGCGATTCCGAGATCAGCGTCCGGAATGCCTGGGGGAAGCCGGCCAGCTGGGTGGGCTCCAGCCGGATGCTTTCGTCATAGCTCACGCCGCCGAGACTTTCGGCATACATGCCGCGGACAGTCACCTGGGCAGAAGGGCTCCAGATCACGGCCGCCTTGGGAGACCAACGGGCGGATTCCTGTTCTCCGGATTGCAGCGGTGGCCGGCGGAAGTTGCGGGGGGCCGTGAGATCGTCGTAGGCCAACCCGCCGGTCAGACGGAGGTCCCGAATGATCTCCCAAGTGTGATAGACATAAACCGACCTCCGTTCGAACTCACCGTCGCCGAGCGTCACCACGTTGGTGCCGAAGACCTCCGGGAAGCCGCTGGGCGTGGCATCCAGCTCGGCCTGGGCGTGAAAATCGCCCGTTTGGAACCGGCCACCGAACACCGTGGTGTGGTCCTCCGTCTGGAAGATGTGGTTGGCCTCGACCGAATAGGTCTCGAAGTCGTTGTGGTAGCTCAGATCCATGGCCGCTACTGCCGGAAAAGCGGCGAAATTGGCGAAGGCGACCAACTGGTTGACGCGGAAGTCTCTCAATTCTAGGGAGTTTGCTAGGCGGCCGCCCAGCAGGAGCGTGTGCGAGCCGGGTGACCACTCATGGTGATACCCTCCCAGCACGATCGGGACCTGCTCCTCGGTGAAGCGGTAGTTCAGCCCCGCCTGGGTTGGGTCGGCATGCTGGAAATTGTCGCCGAACTCGTAGTCCTGATACTTGGTGAGCAGCAGCACCGAATCCTGCGGGGTGAGCTCCACCTTGGCCCGGGTATACCATTCGATCCGTGACAGGTCCTCGTTGGGGTGGAAGCCGGAGTTGCGGCCGTAATCCAGATCCAGGGCGTAACTGAACCGGTCGAAGTTCCCGACCTGCGAGGCCAGTTGCCGGATTTCGCCGCCGCTGAAGTATTCCGTGGTGCTGTTCAGCCCAACCCGGTTCCGGGTGAACAGGCGCGAGTATTCGTTCTGGGACAGGTTCTGCGACAGTGGCGCCGTGGCGGTGGGAGCCAGCAGGCTGGCCAGCAGGTGTTCGTTGAACCAGACCGTCTCCTCACGGAGGTTGAACCGGCCTGGATCCCGCAAGGCGTTGTGGCTTTGCGCCATTGCTAAAATGGGTTTCTCGTCGGCAGGAATCTCGTCAGGGAACTCCACAGTGTCGTAACTCGGAGCTGGATCCCATAAGGCGTTGTAGCTGCTCGCCAAGTTGAGGTGCGCCGAGTGGTTCGCGTAGTCGAACATGACCGCCCGGGCGGATTCCCGGCGGCTCACGTCGGCCATGTCCGCCAGTTCGTAGATGTTGGCGAGGTTGGCGCTGCGGACCGCGGCATCCTGGTCCAGCAGCAGGCGGGAGCGGTAAACGGCGCGGTTGTCATTGCGCTCGATGCTCTGCTCCAGGCCCGCCATGGCAGCGGCAAATTCATAGCGCCGGTAGTGCAGCAGGGCCGAGTAAAGCCAGGGGGTTGGGTCGAGCGCATCGAGCGTGCGCGCACGGTCCAGTTCCTCAAACGCCTTCACCTCGTTGCGTTCCTCGGCAAAGGCCTTGCCCAGATAGCTCCGCAGAACCGACCGCACCGGCTCCAGCGCCGCGGCCGTTTCCAGGTCAATCCGTCCACCCGCCCTGTCACCGGCCCGGATCCGCACCAGGCCGCGACCCACCCAGGCATCGCCCAGCGCCGGGTCCAGTTGGATGGCTTCCTCGAAGCGTTGCCGCGCGGCCTCGAACCGCTCCCGGGCGGCGAGGAGAAATCCGTCCAGGGCCACGGCCGAGGCGTGCCGCGGGCTCAGTGCCAATCCCCGGTGCAGCGCCGCCTGGGCCGCACCCACGCGCCCGGAGCCAAACTCCAGCTCCGCCAGCCGCACCTGCGCGAAGCCAAATGCTGGCGACTGGACGGCCGCCTGGCGGGCCACCTCCAGGGCCGCATCCAATCGTCCCTGTGACTGAAAGCAGAAGGATGCGGCCAGCAGTTCGGTGGTGAGCCAGCGGTTGGTTTCCAATCCGCCTGCCGCTTCAGTCCACCTTTGCCCGCACGGTTGAAACTGAGTCGCCCGGACCACCTCCCGCAGGGCATCACGCAACCTGCCCTCGGACGTGCCATCCGGAATCGCGACCGCGATGCGTTCAAATCCGGTCACGTCGCCCACCGCCAGCCGCAGCGCGGCCTGCCAAAGCCGTTCAGGATCACTGGCGGGCTCGCCCAGCTGTTTGGCGGCGTCCAGCGCCGGCCACAAGGCGCCGGACCGGTATAGCGCCAGCACCGGTTCCCAACGGATCGCCACCGTCGTGGGCAGGGCGACGTCCGCCGGATCGAGCACCGACGGATAGTAGAGCGACCACTGGATCGCCGCCCGGTTGGTGCCCGCGAGCCCCGGCGAGCGCAGCGGCGCGGTCGCGGCACTGGAGCGGACGAGGTCACCGCTTTGAGCGAGCGTCCGCCCGAACTGGTTGGTCATCTCCACCTGCCCGTCAAAGAGCACCAAGGCGAGATCGCCCTCGGGACTCACCGACACGGCAAACTCAGTTCCACGGATGATCGCCGAAGTTCCGGCCCCACGGACTTCCACATCGCCAGGCTGATCGCGGTGAAAGAAGGAAAGGACGCCCCGGAGCAGTTCAATGACGGTCCGTCCCTCCTCGGCGCTGACAGTGAGCAGGGTCAACTCGTCCATCGGGACCACGGTCGCATCACGGAGCCGCAACGTGGCCCGGCTATGCTCACCGGTGCGCAGGCGGTCGCCGGCTTGAAGGACGGCGTTGGTCTGAACCGGATCCCAGGCCGTGGCTCCGGCCCGGGAAAGTTCGACGCGTCCCTTTACCACCAGCACCGTGGCGCCGACAAGTTCACCGCCCGTGGCCGCCTGGACGGCTAGGGCTGCGAAGACGCACGCGCCGAGCAAGATTGAGCAGATTGCCTTCATGCTTTGCCGGCACTGATTCCGTTCGGATTCCCGTGTGGGCGGCTAACCGGTGATCGGGAATCCAGAAGCTCGGCGCCGGTGGGTGCTACGGTCGGTCCCGCGGGGTGCCCCCCTGCCAGTTCAGAGCAGACGATGCAGAGGAGGCTGGCGCGGTGGCGGCGCTGGAACTCGGCGAGCTGGGCGAGTTCATCCTGGGCGGGGCGGAGGTGCATGGCGTGCCGGAGGGGGAGGCTATGCCGGGGGCCGGGGGGCAGGCAACGGGAGGCTGGCGCCAGCCCTCGTCCGGTTCACCGGACGCCCAGGGCGCCGAGGACCCCGCCGAGGCGCTTGAGGGTCTCGCCGGTCCGGTCCTTGGCCTCGCCCTTGGCCGGCTGGGTGTCCGGCGCGGCCGGCTTGGCCGGCGGGACGGCCATCTCCGCCGGGACCGGGCCCGCGCCGGGGTCGTGCGGCGCGGCCGGTCCGAGGACCTTGGGCGCCGCTTCCGTCATTCCGTTGCCACCGCGCACGAGCCCCCAGATCTGGGTCGCCTGGGAGACGCCCTTCTCGAGGAGTCCGGTGTTCCGGTCGGTGCGGACGCGGCTCGCGTGGGTCTTGAGGGCCAGGTTGTAGTCGGCCACCGACTTCTCCCAGGCGGCGACCGCCGCCTGGCCTTCCAGCGTGTCCTCCGCCACGGCGTCCGCGGCGAACTCCGCCCGCG
>CAIWAH010000217.1 GCA_903910585.1 uncultured Verrucomicrobiota bacterium | reverse complement strand
GTGCCGGTGAGCACGAGGCGGTGTTCGGCGCGAATGGTCTTCACGGCCTGCGCGTTCTGGGTCTGCCGGTTCTTGATGTGCTGGGCCTCGTCGAGCACCACGGTGTCGAATTCCAACTCGCGATACCGCTCCGCGTCGCGCCGAATCAGCGCGTAGCTCGTGATGACCAAATCGCTTTCCGGGATGCGGGCAATCCAGACCGCCTGTGCCGGGCCGTCCGCCGGCAACGTGAATTCCGCCTGTCCCGCCCAGCGCGGACTCCACCGCCACCACAGCGACGGGAGCACCGGGGTGCGCACCGGGTCCGCCAGCCCGGTCGAAGCCCACTGTGCGTCGCCCCGCACAACGCCGGACATGGCGCTGGCGGGGATGGTCTCCGCGTCGGCCACGTCGTCGTTGGCCGGCCGCACGATGACTTCCACTTCGTGCGATTCGAGCCGGGTGCCGCTGGCGTTGGTGCCCACTGCACGGACCCGGAGCGGGCCGGGTTCCCCGCGGCTGACCGCGGTGGCAAAGGGCGGCCCGGTCAACACCCCCAGAGAAGCTTCCTGGGCAAACAGTTCCGCGGCCACCAGCGACTCACCTGGCGCCGCGACCCGGATTGGAACGTTGGTCGGGCTCCTCAGGCGCATCTGCGGAAGCGGTTCCTCCAGCACCAGCCGGGCGGCGGCCAGTTCCAGGACGAAGGCCGTCCCAATCGTGTTGGGCAGCGCGTCCACCACCACGCGATAGGTGGTGTCCGGCAGCAGCGGGAAATGCAGGACGTTGCTCGTCACGGTTGGCCAACCGGCCACTGCGGTCAGGGTTCCGAGGGTGTCCCCGGTGTAAACCGCCACCCGGAGTCCGGGCGAACTCGCCTTCATCGCCAGTCTCGCCTGGCCGGCGGTCGCGGGGCGCCAGGCCATCCACAGCGACCGTCGTGCCTGGGCGCCGTGGTGAGCGGGTTCACCCGTTTCGGCAGTGGCGGTCCGGTTGTTGGTGCTGACCGAGAGCGCGCCCGTTGTCTGGAGCGGAGCGTTGGCAAAGCGGTCGACGAACACCTGCGCCTGTGCGCCCGGTCCGGCCGCCAGCCAGCCCAGGAACATGAAGAGCGAGACCGCCAACGAGGGGTGGCTGCGGGTGAACATGGGGGACATTCAAACCTGCCCCGGCCCGCGGGGAAAGCGCCTTGTCGCCTGCCGCGCCGACATGGAACCGTGGGCAGGCTGTCGGAGATGACCGCAGTGCGGCGGCGGATCGCCCCTTGTCTCGGCCCTCGCTCAGAGGGTGAGAAAACTGGCCCGGTGGGAGCCGACCGAGGGGAAAATGGCCGGCCGCGTCGTTCCCCGGAAACCCGGAGCCTTTCCGCATCGGCTCCGGGCGGGCGACCGCGTCTTGGTGGGCGGTATGCCGCGGAGCGCCGCCCGAAGCCTTGGAACTTCGGACGGCGCCCGCGTTGCCCCCACAAAACGGTCAGCGCACGATCAGTCGGAAGAAGCCGGCCGCGGTTTCCGGCGTGGCCGTGTGTTCGGATTGGCCGGTGGTCCCGGCCACGTCCTGCCATGGTCCGTTCGCGAGCAGCGGAGCGTGTTGCAGGGTGACGCCGGACGCTCCGCTCCACGTCAGGCGCAGGCTGCCGTTGGGCAGTGCGAAGGCGTTCAGCCGGAGCGGGGCCGCGTCCACGGCGCGCGGGTTGGTGCCGGCGAGGAACTCCTCGAAGTTGCGCCGGCCGTCGCCGTCGGTGTCGGCCAGACCGTCCTGCGCGTCGCGGGCGTTGAAACCCGTGCGGACCTCGAAACCGTCGGGCATGCCATCGTGGTCGCTGTCGAGGCGGGCGGCGCCGGCGGGTTGGGCATTGTGCCACACACCCGCAAGGCTCACTTGGCCGTCAAAGGTCGCCGCCGGGGCCAGTGCGAGCGCGGCGCCGGTGTCGCCCTCGACGATGTTCGCTTGGGCCGGATCGAAGTTGCCGAGCACGCGCAGCAGGCGCGGGGAACCGCCGTCGGCCCCATGGGTCCAGAGTTCGACCCGGAGCGTTTCCGGCGCGGCGTCGGCGGCGCGCTGGATACCGCCGGCATTGGCCCCGGCGGCACCGAGGCTGCGGAGCTTGGCCGTGATCTGGCCGACGGTGACGCCCGGGCCGGGGTCGAGCATCAGGCGGTCGCCGGCGAGGCGCACATTGTCCCACAGGAAGTCGCCTTCCGGGTTCGGGTTCACATGCTGGCCGAAGCGCACGAAGATGCCGCCGTCGGCCACGCCCTCCGGCAGCCGCACGGTGGGCTGACTGCCGGAGCAGTAGGTGACGGTCGTGCATGCGTCCCAGGCGAAGGGGTTGCCCAGCGCAAGCCCGCGGTCAGACGGGATGGTCGGGCAGCGATCCTCGCCTGTGGACATGGTCACGGTGCCGTAGCCGTCGGAATCGGATTCCAGCGAGATGAGGGTAACATCCTTCAACCCGTCGTTGTCGTCATCGAAGTCGTTGCAGTCCGGCTGGCCATCGCCGTCCGTATCGCCGCCTTCCCACGCGGTGATCTCCGACGAACTGCCGGCGCACGCGGTGATCGCGATGGTCTCGCTGTAGCCGACCACCTGGTAGGCGCTTTCGGACCGGTAGTCACGTCGCTCATCGGGCGCAAACTCCCGGTGCCCATCGCGTGGCACATACCAGTTCAGGCAGCCGTCATTGTCCTTGTCCGGGTCACAACTGTCGCCCACGCCGTCGCCGTCGAGGTCCTTCTGGCTGGGGTTCTTGGTGGCCACGCAGTTGTCGCACACGTCCCCCACCTTGTCGCCGTCCTGGTCTTCCTGGCGCGGATTGGCCCGCTTCGGACAGTTGTCCTTGGCATCAATCACGCCGTCGCCATCGGTGTCCGGCGGCGGCAGATAGGTGTCGCAGTCCGGCGAGTAGGGGCCGACGCCCACTGAAGCCCAGGCGTTCCGCACGTCGCAGACATCGGCCGCCGTGAAGCCGGCCAGATTTCGCGCGGCCAGAAAGTCGGCGATGAACACCTCCATTTCGCGCGCCTGCTCGAACGTGGCCGTGGACGGCAGGGCGGTCATCGCGGCGTAGAACAGCTGCCGTGCCTTGGCCTCGCCGATTCCGGCAATGCGGACGGTCGGTTCCGCGGCGTTGGTAGATGGCAGGAAGGCGCCGGCGGTGAGGCGGTAGGAGGCGAGGTTGGCAATGCCGGAATTGAAATGGACCCAGCCCTCGTCGTTGTCGTCGTCGGGATCCTGCCCGGGTGACAGCATTCGCCGGCTCCGGTAGTGATCCGGCTGGGGTTGCCGAAGGGCGGGGTTCGCCGGGTTTTGCAGGTCGCGGTTCGGCCCCGTGCCGTTCAGCGCCTTCTCGCCATAGGTCCAGTTAGTTGCCCCGAGTTCCCGGTCCAACAGCACGGCCATGATGTCTCCGTAGTGTTCATTCAGGGCCCCAGATTCCCGTTCGTATTCCAGGCCGCTGGAATGGTTCACCACGCCGTGCGTGAATTCGTGGGTCAGGGTTTCCAGGTTTTCCTGTCCAGGCATGAATTCGATGGTGTTGCAGAACGAAACGAACCGCGCCCCGCCGCGTTCCATGTTCGAGTTCATGAAGATCTCAATCTGGGCGCCGGAGCCGTCGTAGGAGTCCCGGTCGAAGTGACGCCGGTAGAAACTGTAAACTTCGCGCGCGCCGTGCCAGAGGACCTGGGCCGCCGGATTACCCTGATACAGCGGATCAATGCCGTCCTCATCCGCCACGAAATCGTCGTTCGAGAGAAGGAAGCAGCCGTCGCTGAAAGCATTGGCCTCATTCTCCGCGTCCTGAATGTCCAGATTGAGATCATCCAGCGGCCCGTCCGTCGCGCTGACGGCGCGGCGGTGGAGGATTTCTCCGGTGTGGGCGTCCACGAAGAACTCGCGGTTGGCCCCGCGGTAGGCCACGCGCCACGCGAGGCGTGGATTCATCGGCGTGCCCTCGGCGAGCACACACCGGTCGTAGATGGTCAGGCTGCTGTCCCGGAAAAGCTGCACCGAGGGCAGCGGCGCCCGGGCGGCCTTCACGACGGCTTCGGCTTGTTCCGCCGAAAGCGTCGGGGTGACGTCGGGCAGGCGCGTCGCCAGTTCGTCGGAGGGCAGCAGGAAGCCCTGCACGTTCAGCGCCTCGCCGTCGGCCAGGTGCACGGCGACCTCCGCGCCAAACACGGGGATGCCCAGGTGCGTCTGGGCCAGCGTGACCTGCGAGAGCAGGCCCGTCTCCAGGCGCTGCGGCTGAAGCTCCTGATCCGGGTCGTTCACGCGCAGCAGTTGGCGGAACTCGCGGGTGAAGCTTAGGGCCTGCGCCAGCGGCGTGTCCCCGGCCACGGCGATGCGGCCCTGAAGATGCGCCGGAAAACCGTCGCGCATTCGCACGGTGGCGGGCACGGTCGAGGTGCTTTGGAACTTCCGCAGGGCGGTGAATTGGGGGTCCGTGGCCGAGCCGTCGGCCACATAGGTCACGGCGCCGACCAATGTCTGATAGACGAAGCCCGCCATGGTTTCCAACGTGATGTTCCGTGGACCGGGCAGCTCCCCGGGCGGCAACGGTGGCACCACCGCGGTCAAGGACGTGCCGTCGGCGGAGACCTGAACCGGGCGCAGGATGTTCGCATCCGGTTGACCTGGAGGTGTTGGGATGCTCACCCGCAGCCGGACTGGAGGAATGCCGATTCCTTCCCGCAAGTAGAAGCCCCTCACTGTGACCAAGGTATTGCCGACGGCCGGCACAAATCCCGGCTCACAGGAGGTGAGAGCCGCAATGCCTGAGACTCGGACGACGTCCGCCTTTCTGGCGACGATTTGCCCGCAGCGGCGCAACGTTACCTCGTGGGTGCCCAACGGAAGATCGGGCAGCTCAAAGCGCAGTTCCGTGGGCGCCACCCAGCGGACTTCGGGCACCCGCGTGTCGCCGAACCACACCTCGTCGCCGCGGAGAAAGTCGGTCCCCACCAGGCCCGTCTCATAACTGCCGCCACTCCAGCCGGACATCCCCCTGATGGTGGGTTCACCTTCCGGCGCCAGCACCGTCACGGTGAAACGGCATTCCGCGCGGTTGCCCGCGGCGTCCGTGGCCACCCCGACCACCTCGGTGGTGCCGACCGGGAAGGCTGTGCCCGACGGGGGTGTGCAGACCACGGTCACATTCGGGTCGCAGTGGTCGCGCACCGGCAGCGTAAAGTGAACCGGCGTGCCGCACGGCGCGTCGGCCGTCACCGTGACCGCGTCGGGGCAGGTGATCACCGGCGCTTCCGTGTCCGCGCCCACCAGGCCGCTGGCCGAACTCACCGCACCGTCCTCGTCGGTCGCCGTCACCGTGAGGAGGTGCGGGCCGGGTGAAACCGGCACCGCGAAGTCCAGCGTCGGGTTGGTCCCGCAGGCATCGCACACCTCGACGTGAGGACCGTCGTCCACCTGATACGTGACCGTCTTCACGCGCTGCCCGCAGGTGAGCACCGAGCCGGTGACCGGCACCGTGCCGCCGGCGCAGGCGGGGAGGCTGATGTTGAGCCGCAGGCAGCCTTCCACGCAGATGCGCTGGCGGGCCGGCACGTCGAGCGTGATCTCGTCGAGCTGCGTCTGGCTTTCCGAACCGTCGTCGTTGAGCACGCTCAACTGCGGGCGCAGCCGGTAGGTGCCCTGCGGCAGCACCAGGGTGAGCACGCCCGTGTCGGCCGCCTCGGCGGCGCTGGCGGGCAGGCCGGTCGCCGCCTCGACGTTGACCTCGTAGTTGCGGGTCCGGAACTCGAAGTCTGTGCCGGAGAACTTGCCCAGGGCCTGCGCGACCGTCGGGCTATGGAAGCGGCGTCCGGGCGTGCGGAAGCGGAGGCAGACTTCGCTTAAGCCGAACGCCACGTCGCTGGTGCCGATGATGCTGGATTTGAGGAGCAGTTGCGGGGCATCGGTCTCCGTGATGGCCAGCACCTGGTTGACATAGGGCGTGAGGGCGTTGGTCACCGTTGAAATTGCCAGGGCAAACCCGTCCCGTTGCCAAGCGGTCAGGGTGACGCGCTCCGCCGCAAACGAACTGAGCAGGAGCTCGTAACGTCCCTGGAAAGCGCCCGTGGCCTCGTCGAAATCGCCGGCAAAATTCCCGGCCGAACGGCCTCCGGCAGCGGTGAAGTCTGTTCCGGCAACCGCTCCAGAATCTTTTATGTCCAGGCCGCGGGCGATGACGTGCGACCCGATCATGCCGTATTCGCCGACCGACAGCGGCACGCCCTGGGCGTCCACACCGTAGTCATCGGGCCGCACGATACCCCGGAGCGCCGAGCGCGAGGCCGCCGTGTCCGGTGGTCCGGCCAACCGGATGTCGCCCCGGATGCGCGTGCGCTGAAACTGGAACAAATGCGGTATGGTCACGGTTTCGCCCGCCACGACGTTGACGCCGGGATTCTGGCCTTCCCCCAAGGCCGGCGAAACGAACCAGACGAAGTCGCGGCCGGAACCGAGATGGTATTCCGCCTGCACGCGCCAGGGCTGTGGCGGGGACACCGCGTCGGAGGGCAGCAGGTTTGCGAGGGTGAACGTGGTGTTTTGCAGCGACTCGCCGGGCGGCGGGTCCACGAGATGCAACCGCCGGGTGCCGCCGGGACCCGTGGCGACAATGATGGGGCGGCCCTTGTAGCCGTTCAGCGTGGACGGACCCGTGCGCCGGACTTCCGCCCCCAGAAAGGCCAGGTTGGCAATGATCCGTCCCAGTCGGGTCGTATCGCGCAGGACCACCGGCACCGTCACCACGGTGTCGCACGGCACGTTGGTCACGAGGCTGAAGGGATGAGTGATCTGGTCCAGATACGGGTCCGTTCCGCGCTGGAGCTGGAGCGCGAGGGAGAACTCCCGGTCCGCGGGCACGACGTGGAAACTCTCCGTGAGCCCCGCCGCGAGGCTGAAGATTTGCCCGCGCAGTTCGCCGTCGGCCGCCACGGTGCCGCTGCCGCCCTCGATGGACAGCGGATTGCCATCGGCATCCACGAACTGCAGGCGGAGCATCCCGACACATTCGGCGAGGTCCAAGGGCAGCGGCGTAGTGTCCTCGACCAGTGGCGGCGTCGTGAGCGGGCGCATGTGAAACAGCTCCTGGCCGTCCTTCAGGCCCACGCTGGCCTGCAACGTGTAGGCGATGGCGGTGGCCTCGTTGGTGCCGGCCTGAACGGAAAGCTGGTAGGGATTCGCCAGCCGGTCCGGCGCGGGCGGAACGACCTGGGCGGCGATGCCCTCGCTGGGTGGCAGGGCCGTGGCCCGCACGGTGAGGCTGCTCATGCCCTCGTTGCCCGGGGCCAGCAGGCGGTTGAGGATTTCCGGGTTTTCGTTGGCGAAGCGAACCGTGCCGGTCAGTTCGCGGAAGCGCCCCTCGACGGGCGGTTCCGCGGCGACCCCGGGAATGGTCAGGCTCAGGGCCAAGGCGATGGCGGGGACGGGCAACGGACAGTTCCAGCGGCTCAAAGGATGCATGATGACGGAGACGTTGGGGCGGCGTCTGCGCGACCACCGCCCTTTGCCCCCTACCACCGGAAGTCCCGGGTGCGATTACAGGAAAAGTTCAGTCCGAACTCCGAAGCAAAAGCTCCGAAGGAGCGGGACAAGCCAGCCCAGGGCAACGCCCTGGGAAGGCAGGTGCGTAGGAGCCTCAAGCCCTGAAAGGGCGGGACAAGTTGTTCCGCCCCTTCAGGGCTACCATGAAACCGACCGGGCTACCCAGGGCGTTGCCCTAGGCTGGCTTGTCGCAGGCCGTTGGCCTGCCCCATGGCCCCGGTGCGAAATTCCAGTCCGGAGTTCGGGTTGGATGGACGCGTCAACGGACCTCCCACACCTCCACCCGGTCGGTGTCCGTCTCCAAATTCCCGGCCGTGGCGCTCAGGGCGAGGCGGCGACCGTCGGGGGAGAAGGTGACGTGGTAGCCGGCTTCGGGATGGGCGAGCCGCACGAGTTCGCGGCGCGTGGGCAGATGCCAGAAGGTGACCTCGATGCCGGGATTCACCGACGCCAGCGTCTGCCCGTCGGGTGAAAAGGCAACCGCCTCGACGGATTCCAGATGGCCGGGCAGTTCCGCGAGGCTGCGCCCGTCGGCGACGTGCCACAGGCGGATCGTTCCGTCCACGCTGCCGCTCGCGAGCAGACGTTCGTCGTGGGAAAACGCCAGGCCGGCGAGGTCGTCGCGGTGTCCGCGCAGCCGGGCCGCGCGACCGGTCTCGAAGTCCACCAGCAGGCCCGTGTAGGTGCCGAACGGACCAAGTGCCAGCCAGCGGCCCGTGCGGCTCGCCGCGTGGCTCCGCAGCAGCCGGTTGGGCCGTTGGGCCGCGGCGAAGGCAGTAGCGAAGTGCCCGGCCAATTCGTCGTCGCGCCACTGGTTCAGAAGGCGTCCATCTTCGGTGGACCAACGCCAGAACAGGCCGGTTTCGTCGGGGCACACCAACGAGCGGGCGTCGCCGGCCAGCACGAGTTCGCCGGCGAACAGGTTCGTGGGCGCGCCGGCCAGTTCGATCGTGCGGGCGACGTTTCCGGAAGCGATCTCCCGCCACCGCACGCTGCGTCCGTCGTCGCCCAGAAACAGCAGGTGCCGGCTGTCCGGCGCGAAGCCGCGCGGAAATCCGGGCACAGTTCCTTCCCGCGTGGCGAAGTTGGTGGTCGTCCACACCGCTGCAGCCCCCCGCCAGTTGGTCTGGGCGTAGGTCAGCAGCCGCGCGCCATCTGGCGAAAACACCGGCCGGAAGTAACGCCACGCGGGCACCGTGGGCACGGCCGGTTTCGGTGTCAGGGACCAGAGGCGCACAGTGCGATCCTTGCCGCCGGAAACGAGCCGCTGTCCATCCGGCGTGACGGCGACGGTCCACACCTCGTTGGTGTGCCCC
>CAIWAH010000216.1 GCA_903910585.1 uncultured Verrucomicrobiota bacterium | reverse complement strand
GGCCTGATGAAGCAGGTCATGATGACGGTGGGCTGCGCCGAGACCAATCTGGTCGCAGTCGCCCGCAAACGCAGCGAACTGCTCAAGACGATCCAGACCGAAAATGGCGAGGACGAGGATCAGGCGGTGTTCCGGGTGACCATGAAATCGAACGTGGATTCGCAACTGACGCTTCGGCCCAAAGACGTCGATGAACAGTCCAGCACCGCTGGCGGTGGCGGCCCTGGCGCTGGAAATCCAGCTTCAGCGCTCGCCCGCAGCCCGCAAGGAACGTCACCTGCGCTTTCACGTCGAAACCGGCTTCTACACTTTTGACGTCTCCTCGGACGAGTTTGACGACTTCAAGCTGGCCGGCACCGCCAAGGACTTGGAGGAACCGGACGAACTGACCTTCACGCTGGACGGTCTTCCCGATCCGTTCCCCAGCGCGTTCTGACCGGTCCACTGGTCCGGCCGGCGTTTCGCCGTCTTGCGCAGGGAGGTCGAAACCTGTTCCCTTCGCCCTCCTTTAGGGCCGTTCCATGAGCGACAAGCCGGATTACAAGAACACGCTGAACCTGCCGCGCACCGAGTTCCCCATGCAGGCGAACCTGGTGCAGCGCGAACCGCAACGCCTCGCCCAGTGGGAGGCCGACGGCATTTACGAGCAGATTCGCGCGGCGCGACAGGGTGCGCCCAAGTTCGTGCTCCACGACGGTCCGCCGTTCGCCAACGGCGATGTCCACGTCGGCACCGCGCTGAACAAAATCCTCAAGGACATCATCGTGAAGTCGCAGACGCTCCGCGGCTTCGATGCGCCCTACGTGCCGGGTTGGGACTGCCACGGGCTGCCCATCGAGTCCAAGGTCACGCAGGAACTCCGCGCTGCCGGCAAGACCGACGCCGACGCCGCCACGATCCGTTCCGCCTGCGACGCCTACGCCCGCAAATACATCGACCTCCAGCGCGAGCAGTTCAAACGCCTCGGCGTCTTTGGCGACTGGGCTAACCCCTATCTCACGCTCAACAAGGAATACGAGGCCGACGAACTGCGCCTGTTCGCGGACATCGTCGAGAAGGGCTTCGTCTATCGCGGCAAGAAGCCGGTGTATTGGAGCATCCCCTTCAAGACCGCGCTGGCCGAGGCCGAGGTGGAATACGCCGATCACGTCAGCCAGAGCGTCTATGTGAAGTTCAAGCTGAAGGGAGAACCAAACACCTTCGTGCTCATCTGGACGACCACGCCGTGGACGCTCCCGGCGAACCTCGCGGTCGCCTTCAACCCAGGTTTCCACTACTCGCTGGTGATGGCCGAGGGCGGCACCTATCTCGTCGCCAACCCGCTGCTGTCCGTCACGGCGCAGAAGCTCGGCTGGGAAAGCTACCAGATCGTCCGCACGCTCTACGGCGAGGAACTCGCGACCGTCGAATACGAGCACCCGTTCTGCGCGCGCACCGGGAAGCTCTACCCGGCCGAGTTCGTCACAGCCGACACGGGCACGGGCTTTGTCCACATCGCGCCCGGCCACGGTGCCGACGACTACCAACTCGGCCTCAAGGTCGGGCTGCCGATCTACTGTCCGGTGGACGACGAGGGCCGCCTCGCGCCGACGAACGACCTGCCGCGCGAGCAGCAGTTGCCCGAGTCGCTCGTGGGCAAGTCCACACTGGAGAAGAACAACCGCTCCGAGGCCAACGATGCCGTGCTGGCGCTGCTGGTCGAGAAGCAGGCGCTCGCGCATCGCGAAGACTACGCCCACAGCTACCCGCACTGCTGGCGCTCGAAGACGCCGATCATCTTCCGCGCGGTGGACCAGTGGTTCATCCGGGTGGACCATGAACGGGAACAGTCGACGTTCCGGGCAAACGCGCTCGCCGCCATCGACTCGGTGAACTGGATCCCCGACTGGGGCATCAACCGCATCAAGGGCGCCGTTCAGACGCGCCCAGACTGGTGCATCTCGCGTCAGCGCACCTGGGGCGTGCCGATTCCCGCCTTCTACGACGCCAGCGGCGAACCGGTCCTTAACGCTGCCATCGTCCGCAACGCCGCCGCGCTCATCGAGCAACACGGCAGCAACGTCTGGTTCGCCACGCCGGCCGAGGACCTGTGGGCCCAGTGCCGGCCCGCCGGCTGGACCGGCCCCGAAGCCGTCCGCAAGGGCCAAGACACGCTCGACGTGTGGATTGATTCCGGCAGCTCCAGCCGGGCCGTGCTCATGCACCGGCCGGAGCTGAATTCGGAACTCGAAAATTCAAACTCGAAACTGCCGTGGCAGGCCGACGTATATCTCGAAGGCTCCGACCAGCACCGCGGCTGGTTCCAGTCGTCGTTGCTGCTCTCACTCGCCGGGAACAACGCGCCGCCGTTCAAGACCGTGCTCACCCACGGCTTCATGGTGGACGAGGACCGCGAGAAGATCTCCAAGTCCAAGCAGGGCGCCGGCGGTTACCAGAAGCCGCAGACGGCCGACCGCTTCGTAAAGGACTACGGCGCCGACGTGCTGCGCCTGTGGGTCGCCTCGCAGGATTACCGCAGCGACATCGTCGTCAGTGAGGAACGCCTGAAGAAGGTCGGTGAAACCTACCGGCTCATCCGCAACACGCTGCGTTACCAACTCAGCAACCTCTACGACTTCGATCCGGCGAAGCACGCCGTGGCCGACGCCAACTTGACCGGCCTCGACCGCTGGATTCTCGCCGAGTTCGGCAAGCTGGAGACCGAAGTGGCCGCGGCCTACGACGCCTACGAATTCCACGTCGTCTATCAGAAGCTCTCGCAGTTCGTGGCCGTGCAGCTCAGCGCGATCTACCACGACGTGGTGAAGGACCGCCTCTACACCGACGCCGCGAACTCGCCCCGCCGCCGCAGCACCCAGACCGCGCTGCATCACATCGTCGTGCGCCTCAGCCAGATGCTGGCACCGATGCTGGTCTTCACCGCTGAAGAGGCGTGGGGCTACATCCCGGGCGCCCCGGCAAAGTCGGTGCATCTGTCAGACTGGCATCAGGCCGAAGCCAACGAGCTGTTGGGCAACCTCGATTACGCATGGAAGGCAACCGAAGGACTCGCCCCAGTGGCACCCATTTTCGACCTGCGGGCCAAGGCGATGGCCGCCTTGGAACCGGCCCGGCAAGCCAAGCAGATTGGCAAGGGCCTCGATGCGGTGCTCGAGTTCACTGTGCCGGGATTGCTGGCCGGACATTTCGCTTCCGCCGGTGAACAGGAGGATCTGCGTGAGCTCTGCAATGTCTCCGCAGTAGCCGTAACCCAAGGTGAAGAATTCGGAATCCGGGTTCGCCCTGCCGCCGAGCTGGGCCGCGCCAAATGCGAACGCTGCTGGCACTGGGAGCCCGTCATCGGCGGCGACCCGAAGCATCCCGGCCTCTGCCCTCGCTGCGTCGAGGCTGTCAAAGACTGCCAGATTTCGTAATCCCGCCGCCTCTCCTCCCTCTCCCTTCATCGGATGAGGGGAGAGGGTCGAGGTGAGGGGTTCGTTCTCCGGCTTGCCACACGCCATCGTCCGTCAAAACGCCGCCGCCATGGCCCGCCGCAACCACAACGAATTCTCGCGCCGGCTACGGCGCGAACAGACGGCGGAGGAAAAGGACCTGTGGAAAGCTCTCCGCGGCCGCCGGTTTGCCGGGTTCAAGTTCCGCCGCCAGCACGAGGTCGCTCCCTACTTTTTGGATTTCTACTGCCCGCTGGCCAAGCTGGCCTTGGAACTGGACGGCTCCGGTCACGGCCTGCCCGGACAAACGGAGCATGACACGGAGCGCGATGCCCACCTCGCGGCCAAGGGCATCGAAGTGCTGCGTTTCTGGAATTACGAGTGGAGCCGGAACCGCGAAGGCTGCCTGCTGGAAATCTGGGCGGCCCTGACGCGCCGGGTGCCCGCAAAGGACCTGGCGAAGCTCGACACGACCGACGCGCATTTCGTTCCTCCGAGTGAGGGCGACATCCTGCGATCAAGCCGGGGGCCGCGGTGAACACCCCTCACCCCGGCCCTCTCCCCTCATCCGATGAAGGGAGAGGGAGACAAACCGCGAAGCATTCGCCACCGTCGGTTTCCCGAATGTCGGCTTGCAGGGCTTCGCACCCAAGCTGGCCAAGGGTGAGATCGCCAGCCTGGCCGGGGCGCAGGATGACGCGCGGCATTTCCAGATCAGCGCGCCCATCCAGTCGGGCAACTCCGGCGGCGCGCCGGTGGACGAACGCGGCAACGTCATCGGCGTGGTGGTGGCGAAGCTGAGCCAGCAGGCCGCCCTCGCCACCTCCGGCACGCTGGCCGAGAACGTGAACTACGCCGTGAAGAGCAGCTACCTGCTGAGCTTCCTCGAATCCGTCCCTGAAGTCGCGGCCCAGCTCAAGGAACCCAACACCCAGTCGCGCCCGTTCGAGGACGTGGTCAGGGACGTGGAGCAGGCCACCGTGCTGGTGCTGGTGTATTGAAGTCGCGGACCGCTGCTACTTGGCCTCCTCGCGCAGAAGGAGCGCCTTCGCGAGAAGTTCGGCCATCTGCGGGGAGGTGAACGGCTTGTCGAGGCGCAGCGTGACGCCGATCTGCTCGAAGGCGGCCGCCGCGCCGGCGCGCAATGAACCCGGCACAGCCGCCCGCCAGTTCTGCCGCGAGGGCGGCCAAATCGTCGAACGCGGTTCCCGTTCCAAGGGATGGCCCGATGCCAGCGGCGTTGGCTGGCACTTGCGGGGGAAATCCGGAAGCGAGCGGGTCCATGGTGACAGGGCTGGTGCCGGTCGGGTTATCTCACAGTTGCGTGAGCGTGAAATCGTCACCCCGGACTGGAAACGCCAATCGCTTCGCATTTCTAGCCACAATCTGCCCGTCTATGGCCGGCCCCGGCGGGCGCCTCATTTCCAGCCCAATGTCTGCTCCAATTTTTGCTGCTCGGCCCGCTTGGTCCTCAACTGGCCTTCCAATTCGGCCACCGCCTGGTCGCCGGTTTCGGCTGCGCGGCGTTTCAGATCGGCCGAGAGGCCGGGATTCAGCTGCGCTGCCAGGTTCATGGTCTGCCTGGTGGAGAGTTCCGCCTCCAGGGAACTGATCTCGCCCCGCACATCCTTGAGCCGCACCGCCGGCCACCGGGCCTGGACCTCCATCGCCGCCCGGAACTTCCGGCCAATCTCGGGCGCCACCCGGGCGCGGAAGTCCTCGTAATCCTTTGCGCTGGCGCCCGTTTTCCCGTCGAGCGCCTTCCGCTCGGCGAGCACGGCCCCAAGATGGCGAAGGAGTCCGTCGGCTTCCGGTTGCAGTTTCACTCCGGCCGGCAGCTTGCCGAGCACGGTGGCGACATCTTTCGCCTGCCCGTGGAGCAACAGCGCCGTCGCACTGGTGAACATGCCGGAAAAGGAACCGGAGCGTTGCTTGAAGATGGTTGACGCCGTCTTGGCCGCGGACGCCGGATCCGCCTTGAGGGCAATCAGGTCGTCGAGGAACTGGCGGTCGGAATCCTCCTTCCAATCCCCGCGCAACGGCATCTCAGCGACCATCGCCCTGCCCCGCTCCAGTTCCTCCGGCCGCCCAAACTGCTCCACGGCTTCAAGCTCCTTGGCAGCGGACACCACCCGGCCCAGCCGCGCGTTCTGGGCCAGATAAATCAGCCCAATGGCGGCGAAGCCCTGACGTTCCTCCGGACTGAGGGCCGCCCGATTGGTCCAGCCCAGATCCAGGCGATCCTGGCGCGGCTCCTGAAATTCCCGGGCGGCCTTGACCGCCTGATTGATCACCGCTCCCGATACGGTCTGCACCGCCAGAACCCGGTCCCGGAGGGACAGCAATTCCACCATCGGTCCACTGGCGACCACGGCGGGATCGTGTTCGCGCCGAAGCTGGTCCAGAAACTGAACCGCGCCCGCATTCGCGGCCACATCGTCGCGCAGCTCGCGATAACGGGGACCAGCCTCGGAATTCCGGGTCGCCCAGTAGTGCAGGATGACGCAGGTCTTTCCCCAGAAGGTCAGCACGTCCTCGTCGTCCCAGGTCTTCACCCGTTCGGCGTCGCCCGGCTTGGGCTGGCGTTGGCTCAGGCGGAAAAACAGCGCCAGCTCGTCCGCGGAGCCGGACCACTTTTCGCGCGGCCACGCACCGATCTCCCGCTTGACCCGTTCGGCTTCCGCCCGCTCCGAGTCGTCCGCTGCCCAGCGAAGCCAGTCGTCCACCTTCTGGAGCGCATCATACAGATCGCTCGCCGCCATCGCCGACCGGGTGAACACCTCCTCGCACTTCGCCCGGAGTCGCCGCTCCGGAACGGTCACGTCCTTGGGCTCGGCGTCCGGTCCGGTCACCGCCCAGCGGCGCAACAACGCCGTCTGGGCGAACTCCGTGATCGGCTTCCAGTTCCCACCGAAACCCTCCGCCCGTCGCGCCGCCAGGGCCTTGTCCAAGGCCTCCGTCGCCCGCCGGATCTCCTGCGTGTCCGGCGTGGCGACGGAGATTTTCCCGTCAGCCGCCACGGCCTTCACGCGGTTCAGATTCGTGAGCGCAATGCGGTTGGTGCCGCGGGGCGTTTGCCCCCAAACGGGCACGCCACAGGCCACCAACCCCGCGGTGATCCAAGGCAGGAGCGGACGCATAGGAAAAATCCTGTTTGGCCTTAGCGGGCGTAAACTCCGCACGGGGCGAAGACCGCAGCCGGGCCGCCCGAGATGCCGACCGGCGGCACGATGATGGAGACGGGCTTGCCATCGACCATCAGCTCCGCGGCACCGGCGGCCGCCTCGACGCCCTGCTGCGCGAACGGCGGCATGGCGGCGGGCGCCCGCTGGATGAGTTCGGCCGGTTTCAGCGCGCTGAGACGCGTTTCAAACACATGCCCGCCCACGGTGATCTTGGCGCTCACCTGGCCGGCGACAGAAGTGTTGACCTCGATCTGCGCGGCCAGCACCGGCGCCTTCTCGAACGGCGTGCCGGCGAAAATCTTGGGCCCGAAGTAGGCGCCCACCTGCGCGTTGGTGGAAATGAAGCCCATCACCGCCGGCGGCTGGTTCGGATCGGGCTGGAAGAAAATCAGGCCCGCGGGCGCGGAACCGACCGGCGTGTGCACGATGCGGGCGACATGCACGATCACGTTCGGCATCGCGAGGCCGGGTTGAGTGACCGCGACGAGATCCACACCGCCCTCCCAGGACATCCAGTTGCTGATGAGGTTTGCCATATTCGATTGGTGTGAACGTTGTTTGCTATCCGAAGAAGGCTTGGGGGGGAAAACCGGTCCGGGCTCAATACGTGTTTCTACGCATGGAGTCGCCGGACAAACTCGCCCACCAGCCGGGTCGCCACCGCCTCGCGTTCCCGGGCCAACTCCAAAACCTCGTGATGGGTGACGGTCTGTTTCGGGCCGCCCAGACCGGCCGCAGCGTTGGTGATGCAGCTCAGTCCCGCCACCCGGAGGGCGCACTGCCGCGCCACGATCACCTCGGGCACGGTGCTCATGCCCACCGCATCCGCGCCCCAGCGCGCAAACGCCCGGATCTCCGCCGGCGTCTCGTAACTCGGTCCGCTGACCGCCAGGTAAACACCCTCGCGCAGCTTCGCCCCCGCCACCTTCGCCGCTCGTTTCAGCAATGTCCGCAGCTCCGGATCGTAGGCCCGGGTCAGATCCACAAAACGAGGCAGACCCGGCAGCTCCGGCCCCCGCAGCGGATTGGCCCCCATGAAGTTGAGGTGGTCGCTCAGGGCCATGAAATCGCCCGGGCGCAGTTTCGGCTGAATGCCGCCGGCCGCGTTGGTGACCAGAAGCGTCTGAACGCCCAGGCCCGCCATCACCCGCGTGCCAAAGGTCACTTCCTCCAGCGAGAACCCCTCGTAGAAATGCGCCCGGCCTTGCAGCACTGCCACCGGCACCCCGTGCCAGCGACCCAATCGCAGCCGGCCGTGATGTCCCGCCACCGACCCCACCGGGAAACCGGGCAGATCGCGGTAGGCGAAGTCCTTTTCCACCTCCACGGCCTCGGCGACCGGCCCGAAGCCGCTGCCCAGAATGATTCCCAGCGTGGGGCGGAGCGAACACCGGCGGGCAATGAGCGCCGCGGTGCCGGCCGGGGACGGGAGCGAGGATTTGCGAGCCATGCGGCCGCAGCGTCCGGCCCCGGTCATCGCCGTTCCAAGCGGAAAGTGGCCGCGGATGCGCCACCCAATCCGGTCACGGCTTGCGGAGCCACCGGAGCAGTTCCACCAGCTTGGGCGGCTGGCCGGTGCGGAGGATGCCAATCCGGAACACCCGGCCGGCGCCCCACAGCACGAAGCCGGTGAACGCGACCAGCAGGAACAGGGTGCCGATGACGTCCCGGAGCGGCGGGTCCGCGGTCATGCGGTTCATCATCACGAAGGGCGTGTAGGGCGGAATCCACGACAGCGCCGTCGCGAGCGTGCCGTTCGGATCGCGCGGGATGAAGGTCATCGTGAACAGCGGCACCATCAGGAACACGATGATCACGCTCATGAAGCTCTGGGCTTCCTTGATCGTGTTGCAGGTGCTGCCCAACGCAATGATCAGTCCCGCGTAGAGCAGGTAGCCGAGGAGGAAATACATGACAAATGCCGGCAGCAGCCACGTCGTGCGCAGGATGGCCGCCACGTCCAGCGGCAGGTTCGCCATCGCGCCGGCCGCCGCGGCCTGTTCGGGCGTCACACCGGCCGCCTTCCACGCGATGACCAGCAGCATTCCGGCGATCCAGGTCGCGAGCATCGTGAGGCCCGCCGCCGCGATGCCGAGGAGCTTGCCCAGCATCAGTTCGCCGGGCGTCACCGACGATAGCAGCACCTCGATGATGCGGTTGGATTTCTCCTCGATGACGCTGGTGAGGAGCATCTGCGCCACCGAGAAGATGGCGATCCAGAGCAGGTAAACGAAGGCGCTCGGCAGCCATTGCCGCAGGCGGTCCGACAGGCCGACCTGTTCCTCGCCGACGGCCTTCTTGGGATTCAGGCTCACCACGGGCGCCCGGGTTTGCTCGATGCCGCGCACGAGGGCCGCATCAAGGCCGCGGCCCTCGTAGGCACGGCGCCGCAGTTCGGCATTCACCGGCGTCTGCACCGCCTCCAGCAGCGCCGTGTCGGCCAGATTCTCGGACCAATACTGCAAGCCCGCGGTGACGTTCGTGCCCGCCGGATTCGGCCGGGCGGCCAGTTCGGCGAGATTCGTCGGGATCAGCACGGCGGCGAACAGCGCTGCCTCGCCGGCCGCGGAAGTCAGCTTGCGATCCCCGCGCAGCCACGGCCGCAATGCCTCGGCGACCGTCTCCAGCGAGCCTTCGTCGCGCACGCCCTCCGGCAGCGGCACCTCCGCAAAGCGCGGCTTGGGCGCCACGAAGCCCCGCACGCCCAGCCAGTTCGTGCCCGCCGACTGCTTCCAGCCGGGCAGATCCAGCACCCGGTTGGAGCTCACGAAATAGCTGAACGGCTCCTGATACTTCGCGGTGCGCGCGAACTCGACCAAAGCTTCCTCCTGCCGGCGCAGTTCCCGCTCGGCAAGAGCCGTCCGGATCACCGGAGCCAGGGTGCCAGTGCGGTCCACCATCACGAAGTGCCGCGTGGGAATGCCCTTTTTCTCGATCAGGCGCGGCACGAGAACCCCCAGCACGATCAGCGCCGGAAACAGCAGGATGCCGATCCAGAAACCGCGCGTCTTGATCGTTTCCACGAACTCGCGCCAGGCGATGAGCAGGACGTAACGCATGGTCAGACTCAGCTGGATTTCACCGGAAACGCGCCTCCGTCGCGTCGGGGCCGACCAGTTTCACGAAGACGTCGTGGAGGGTCGCCTCCTCGGCGCTGAAGCTACGGAGCCGGATTTGCCGGGCAAAGCAAGCGGCCAACACCGCCTGCGGGTCCGCGCCCTCGCCCAGCTGGAGTTCCCATTGGCCGTCCGGCAATTGCACCCGGCCCAGCACCCCGGGCAGATCCGCCGCCGGTTCCCCGCCCGCTTCCAGGGCCAGCCGCACCCGCCGCGGCAAGGTGCCGCGCGCTTCCGCCGGCGTGCCATCAAACAGCTTCCGCCCGCGGGCGATGATCACCAGCCGGTCGCACAGGCGTTCCGCGTGGGCCATGACGTGGGTGGAAAAAATCACCGTGCGTCCGCGGGCCCGCAGGTCGGTGATGATGTCCTCCATGACGGTTTGGTTGACCGGATCGAGCCCGGAGAACGGCTCATCCAATATCACGAACTCCGGATCGTGCGCCACGGCGGCCAGAACCTGAACCTTCTGGCCCATGCCCTTGGACAGCGCCTCGGTGCGGGCGTCGGCAAAATCCTTCAGGCCATATCGCTCCAGCAGCTCGTGGGCGCGCCGTGTGGCGACGGCCGGGCTCATTCCCTTGAGGGTGGCGAAGTAGGCGATCACCGACCACGCCCGCATCTTTTTGTAGAGCCCCTTCTCCTCCGGCAGGTAGCCGATCCGTCGGCGCACCGCGAGGGCCGAGGGCGAACCCAGCACCGAGATGGTTCCCTGCGTGGGCCGGATGATTTCGAGAATCATCCGCAGCGTGGTGGTCTTGCCGGCGCCGTTGGGCCCGAGGAAGCCATACACACAGCCCGCGGGCACCGAGAGCGAAAGCCGGTCCACCGCGGTAAACGCGCCGTAGGTCTTGGTGACCTCGCGAAGTTCCAGGGCGGGGGTGTGCACGGGATTGTGGCGGCGACCGGGCCAACGTGGCAGAACGCCGGCCCGACACAAAGCCCGGTTCACGGCGTTTTCGCGGGAGGTCGCATTTTGACGTCGCTCGCCGTAGTGGGACAGCCGCCTCGGCTGTCACTGGTGCGGCAGGCGCCCTCGCCTGCCAGTCACCGAGCGGGGGCGCCCGGTGAACCACCCACCGGCAGGGCGCCAGTGCCACTTCCGAAATCGGAGCCGGCGGCCGTTTTCACCGCCCCGCCCGGCCCCGACCGGCAATTGACCGTCCCGGCGGGTGCCCCTAGCGTCCCGCCCCTGCGATATGCACGTGCTCGTTTGCGACCCCATTTCCCCCCGCGGCATCGCCTTTTTCCAGGCGCGCCCGGAGTTCAAGGTGACCGTCCTGCCCAAGCGGCTTTCCGAAGCCGAGTTGCTGCCCCTCGTCGCTGACGTGGACGCCATGGTCGTGCGTTCCGAGACCAAGGTCACCGCCAAGATCCTGGAGGCCGCCAAGCAGCTCAAGGTCGTGGGCCGAGCCGGCGTGGGCGTGGACAACGTGGACGTCGCCGCCGCCACCCAGCGCGGCGTCGTGGTCATGAACACCCCCGGCGGCAACACGATCACCACCGCCGAACTCACCTTCTTCATGCTCGGCGCGCTGGCCCGGAAGATCCCTGCCGCCCACGGCACCATGTGCGGCGGCAAATGGGACCGGAAGGCCTTTCAGGGCACCGAAATCTGCGGCAAGACGCTCGGCATCCTTGGCGCCGGCCGCATTGGCACCGAGGTCGGCAAGCGCGCCCTCGCCTTCGGCATGCGCGTGGTCGCCTACGATCCCTTCCTCACCGATGCCCGCGCCAAGCAGCTTGGCTTTGAACTGGCGATCGACCCCGACGCCGTCTATCGCGAGGCCGACTTCATCACCGTCCACATGCCGGTCACGAACGAGACCCGCGGCATGATCAACGCCGAGTCCATCGCCCGCATGAAGCCCGGCGTGCGCCTCATCAACTGCGCCCGCGGCGAGATCGTGAACGAGCCCGACCTCGTCGCCGCCCTCGAGTCCGGCAAGGTCGGCGGGGCCGCCCTCGACGTCTTCTGCGTCGAACCGCTCGCGGCCGACCACAAGTTCCGCACCCTGCCCAATGTCGTGCTCACGCCGCACCTTGGCGCGAGTTCCGAGGAGGCGCAGGAGAAGTGCGGCCTGGAAGTCGCGGAGATCATCACCGCCTTCCTGCTTACCGGCGAGGTCCGCAACGCCGTGAACCTGCCCGGCGTGGACGCGAAGACCTACGAGCTCGTGAAGCCGTATCTGCTGCTTGGCGAAAAGCTCGGCAAGCTGCTCGGCCAGCTCACCCCGCAGCCCTACGACCGCCTGCACATCACCTTTGGCGGACGCGCCCAGGAACTGCCCCAGACCGATCCGGTCACGCGTGCAATCTTGCGCGGCTTCCTGAGCTTCAGCGCGGTCAAGGACATCAACAACATCAACGTCCGCAGCGCCGCGGCGTCGCTGGGCCTGAGCGTTGAGGAAAAGAAGTCCGACGAGCCGGTCACCTTCAACGAGTGGCTGCACGTCCAGATTTACCAGGGGGACGAAAAGGTCGCCTCAGCCGGCGGCACCTTCTTCGGCTCGCCGAACAACCCGCGCATCGTGCGCCTGTTCAGCCAGCCCGTGGAGATCCCCGTCAGCGGCCACGTTCTGCTCGTGAAGAACGCCGACCGGCCCGGCATCGTGGGCTTCCTGGGGACCGTTCTCGGCAAGCACGGCGTGAACATCGCCAACATGAGCCTCGCCCGCGAAAACGTGGGTGGTGAGGCGCTGACCGTGCTGGAAGTGGACACCGTGCCCCCGCAGGCCGCCCTCGACGAACTGACCAAGGACGCCGCGATCAAGAGCGCCCGCGTGGTGACGCTGTAGGCGACGCCCCTTCGGATAGCGCCGGAGGCGCGACAGAACTCAGCCCCGGGCGTGAGCCCGGGGTTTGTGGTTCAACTACCCAAGACGGTTGCGGGGTAGTGGAACTTCTGCCGCACCGCTGAGGCTCAAGAGTGTCTCGCTCCCGACCTCGGGCCTACGCCCACGGCCACACTCACTCGGTGCTTCGCGCCTCGCAACCCAGGCATTTGCCGCGACCAGAGGTGCTCCGCGTTTCAGTTGGCGATGAGCGATGCACGATAGTAGCGATTCGTGCCGGGCAGCGGGATCTGCACCACTGTTGCTGGTCGCCTGGCTGTGACTATCCCAGAGGAAAACTCCCCGGTCGCGTCGAGCACTGCGGCACTATTGACGGAATTCCACACCTTCAGGTCAGCAGAAGCCTCGATTCGATATTGATAGGGCATGGAATAGTCATCAGAGCCGATCACCTCAAACCGGAGGTGCGTGGCCGATGCCTTCCGGAAGGTCGCTGCACGAATGCCCTGAGGATTCGGCAGACGATACTCAAACTCGGCCCGGAGGTTGGTGTCCCGAGTGATGCTCAGGGTGCGCGGATTGTTGGTGTTGCCATCCGACCAACGAGCGAACTTCCAGAACGGTCCGGAACCACGGGCCCTGAGGGAGATTGTTTCATCGGGAAAGACTAACCGTGAGGGAACTCCTTCGACGGTTCCATGTGGCAGCCCCGTTGCCAGCAAATAGCTGCCATTGGTGCCGGGGAATAGGCGATAAACGGCCGAACGGTCACTGCCCCACAGTGTCCCGTCCTTGGCGCGGTAGGCTGAACTCAGTCCGGTTGCCACTGGCAGAAAGAAGCCGGGCAAAGTCTCCTGTTCGAGAACATCGCCGACCAACCGATAACCGGGGCCGACCGGTTTGGGGTCGAAGGTTAGCGCGCCGGCGGTGACGCTTCGCAGTGTCATGGAGGTGGGGGCATGAACCGAAGTGCTGTAGGAGACGGACTCTCGCCGGGGAATCACAATCGCCGAAGTGCAATACGTGCTGCTGTCGTAATCACCCCAGGCCACGATTGACTCGTCATCCATCACCACCAAGTGCGCTATTGCGACCAGAGGGCAATCACCCCATCCCGAATTGGTGTTGTAGCAGAGATTGGACGCGCGGGGATGCCGGACTCCGCCTTCAAACCACCCGCCGACAACCCCGGACGGCTCAACCCGAAAAATTGTGCTGTTGGTTTCATTGCCGGCCTGCACTACCAGCACACCCCCAGCAGGAGTAACCGCCGTATTGATGATCGTTCCAAAGCCTGCGTTGGTTCCCACGCCTGTTCGCTGCGGATTGAGCGGATTTCCAGCCAAGGTCCGGACAGTTCCATCGCGGCCAATGACCCGGATTGACTTGGCATCCAAAGCCAACAAATCGCCGGTGGGTGTTTCTCCAATGAGCAGGCCGTTGCTCCAGCTTGCATCCAGTCCGACGCCGTCCGCAAACGGTTTAGGAGATCCAGCAAGGCGTTGGGTAACCAGCGGTGGAGGTGCCGGAGCCAATTCAAGCCAATCAATCATCAGAGAAGAAAAACGCCATGCCTGGAACAGGCAGTTGTCGCGGTCAGCCCCACAAGCCGCCAGATGCAATTCGTCCACCCAATGAGCTTCAATCCGCAGTTCGTGCAGTCCCTCTGACAGCCAAATCCGCTGCAAGCAAAGGTGGTTGGTGGCAACCGTTTGAAACCCATGATCATCCCCATCCAAACTATAGCGCAGCACCGGCGCAGCACCGGTCACCTCACGGTTCCCCCAGCAACCGTTTCGTTCGGCGATGTAAGAAACAGGTCCTTGGGTGTTTAGGTGGACCAGGTAGTAACCCGCAACGCGATTGCTGATTGTGTAATTGACCCACTCACCGGTCCGCAGAGCCAGACGCCCATCAGCTACTCCGATGTCGGCACCCGGACGTTCCCGGGGGATCAGAGGAAAGACGTTGGTTACCAACCCTTCCGCCTGAAAGCTGATGTTGGTCAACAGCAAGGGACCTACCGAATGGTAACCGATGCCTTCGCCTCCACGGTCAAACTCCTCCGCCTCGAACCGGCCCGGCACCACGAACGGCGCAACGTTGTAAGGCTCGCCCAGAACAGTCGCAGCGCGCATGCAGAACAACGCGGCTCCGAGGAATACCAACCGGAAAAGGGCGAGGGAGTTCATTCAGCACGGATGTTGGGGGAACGCCGCGTTTGTTAGCGTGCTCCGGAATCAGATGCAATCGCCCGGTTCCGTCCCGTGGCATTCTGCTCGGCGAGGGCCGCATTCCGCACGTCCCCTCCCGGAACCTCGAGCGAATCTTTCCGCGAAGCCCATCGGGCCACCGGGACCAACGTGCTGGCGTTCCCCTGATTCAGGTGGCATGCGACGGGACCCTCAGCGCGAAATGGGATTGTTCCACTTCAAGCCCCGGAAGCGTGAGAAGTCGGCATCGGTTGAATACAGCACGCAATTGTGCTCTTTCGCCAGGGCGGCCAGGTGAGCATCCGAAACCGGGTTTCCCACCGCGTTGCCGGCCTTCAGCATCTGCTGGAAGATCTCCCAGTGGTGGTCCGTCGGCTGGAGCAGACGCACACAGGGCTGATCCAGCCAGCTTTGGACCCGCTCAGTGGCCTCCTTGAGCGTGAGCGGACGCTGGTGCAACCGCGCATTGGTGCCAATACGGATGAAGGCGTTGAGCACCGGCCAGCACAGCCCCACCGGATCGGAGCCGCTGAGCTGGGCATCCCACCGTTCGCGGGCCGCCTGGTGATGTTCCGACAGACTGTCCTCCGCGTAGACCAGGAGGTTGGCGTCCACGAGAATCATGCGTGGTCCTCTCCCTCGGCCGCGGCGATCAGCTCGGAAATGTTGTCATAGCTGAAGCCCCGGCGCAGCCCCATCGGCCGCGGCTGGGTGCGATACGGCCGGGCGGAAGGCGGGGAGAGGATTTCATCCAAACCGACGCGCAGGGCGGCATTGACCACCTCCTTGAACGGACGGTGAAGCTTCGCGGCCCCCCTCCTTGCTTTCGCGGCGACATCAGGGTCCAGCGTCAATGTGGTTCTCACAGAAGCATCTTGATGCCTCACCATGAAGCGTCAATGCAGCCACTGCGGGCAACCCGCCCCCTGTCTCTCGCCGGGTCTCAGACGGCGACTTCGGTTTTCCGACGCCGACTCCGCGCCAGTCCGGCCGCGACGACCAGCACGCAGGCGAATCCGAACACGTCGCCGCGGGCGTGATACCACGGCAGTTCCCGCATCTCGCCGCCGGGACGCAGCGGCACCGTCGTGAGCAGGAAGCCCGGGCCATACTCGCTGCCCTCGGCCGTGCGGAACAGGTCGTGGAGCCGTCCGAAGCCGTCGAACCAGCCGGTCAGCCCGTTGTTGGTGCAGCGGACCACGGGCACTCCATTTTCGACCGCGCGGAACGCCGCGTTGGCCGCGTGCTGCCACTGGGCGCCGCTCTCGCCGAACCAGCCGTTGTTGGTCAGTTCGAGCACGAAGTCCGTCTCCGGCGTCACGTGCGCCCGGGTGTGGTGCGGGAACACGTCCTCGAAGCAGATCATCGGCGACACGTTGACGGCCGCCCCGTTGGTCCGCGCGAGGCAGAAGTTCCCCGGACCGTCGCCCGCCGCGAAGCTCGCGCCGATCGGCGTGAGCCACTTCAGGAACGGCAGGCTGTGCTCGAACGGGATGTATTCGCCGAAGATCACGAGCCGGCGCTTGTGGTAGGCCGCCCGGTAGCGGCCGTCCGGCGCGAACAGGAACGCGGCGTTGAACTGCCGCCATTTCTCCGCCCCGCCGGGCGGCGCGGCCTCCACATCGGCCGACCCGAAGATCCACCACGCGCCCGCATCCGGCAGCAGGGCGGTCACGGCGCGGAGCTGTTCCTCGGTGATGTCCGGCAAGGAACCTTCGGGCCACAGCAGCACGTCCGGCCGGGTGGCGAGCGCCTGCCGGGAAAGCTGGAAGACCTTGTCGAAGCGCGCCGGATTCGCCGCGGAATCCCAGATGACCTCCTGCGGAATGCTCGGCTGCACCAGGGCGAGCGTCAGGGTGTCGGGCTGGCCCGCAGCGGAACGGACGATCCGGGCAAAACCCAGTCCCACGACGGCCAGCAGGGTGAACAGCGGCACCCGCAGGTCCGCCGCCCAGCCGAAGCGGTTCGCTGGCCGCAGTGCGACGCCCAGGCCGGCCGCGGCGAGCGCCACCGAACACCACACCACCAGAAACGAGACGCCGTAAGGCCCGGCCACGCTCGCGACCTGGATCAGCGGCGCGTTCTGCCATTGGCTCAGGCCCAGCAGCGCCCAGGGAAAGCCAGTGAGGAAGCGGGCGAGTAGCATTTCCAGCGCGACCCACGCGGCCGCGGCGAACAGGAGCTGCCGCACCCGGGTGAACCACGGTCGGCCGACGAATTCCGCCGCCTGCGGCCGGAACCCGGCGGCTCCATTTCCGCCGCTGGCGCCGCCCAGCGCATTTACCCGCAGCACCAGCCAGAGCCAGAGCGCCGGATAGACCGCGCAATATGCGGACAATGCCAGCCAACCCGCGACGGCTCCCGCCGGAAAAGGGATGTGCAGCAGCCAGCGCAACGTGATGAGGCCCTGGATGAAACCCGCCAGCCAGCCGTAGCGGAACGCCACGCCGGGCCGCAGCCCCAGTCCGCCCACGAACAGCAGGCCGGGTCCCAGCCACGCCAGTCCCGCCCAGCCGGGCTTGGGAAAGGCCAGTCCCAGCAGCGCACCCGCGACGACGGCGGCGGCCAGCCGCAGCCACGCGATCCGCCGCGTCCGAGGCGGCGGCGCGGGAGCTTCCGGAGGATTCGCTGGGGCGGCTTCAACCATGCGCGAGGCGGCACGCTACGGATTCCTTCGCCGCCGGGAAACCCGGAACGCGCCGACGACGACAACCGGTCATTTTGCTTCCGCGGCGCAGCGGCTAAGCTCGCCCCGATGCGCTTGGCGCCCTTCCGGGTCGGTTCCGTGCCTTACCTCAACGCTGCCCCGCTCACCTTCGGGCTGGAGCGGGAGATCTCGTTTGTGCCGCCGTCCCAACTCGCGGTCGAACTGCACGCCGGCCGGCTCGACGCCGCCCTGGTCAGCCTCACCGAAGTGCTCTTTCACGATGGCTACGAGGTGCTCGACGGCTACGGCATCGCCAGCAACGGCCCCGTGTTCAGCGTGTTCCTCGCCCACCGCAGGCCGCTGGAATCCCTCACCGAGATCGCCCTCGATCCTGCTTCCTGCACCAGCGTGAACCTGCTCCGGGTGCTGCTCGCGGAGCGCGGTCTGCATCCCCGCTTCGTGCCGCTGGACAGCTATTCCCACGCCCCCCGGCTCGACGCGGTGCTGCTCATCGGCAATCCCGCCGTCG
>CAIWAH010000215.1 GCA_903910585.1 uncultured Verrucomicrobiota bacterium | reverse complement strand
CCAGACGGTGAACGGCTCCGTGACCGCGACCAGCTTCGCCGGCAACGGTTTCGGCCTCACCTCGCTCAACGCCGCGAATCTGACCGGCACCGTGATCGATGCCCGGCTCTCGCCGAACGTGCCCTTGCTGACCGCCGGCAAGCTGAACGATTCGGTGCTCGGCACCGACGTGGCCAGGCGCACCGGCGGCAATGCGTTCCTCGGCGATCAGCAGGTGACGGGGGCCGTGAGCGCCACCTTGGTGAGCGGCAACGGCTCCGGGTTGACCGCACTTAATGCCTCCACTCTCGGCTCCGGCACGGTGCCCGATGCCCGGCTGTCGGCCAATGTGGCCACGCGGTCCGGCGGAAACACGTTCACCGGGAACCAGAACGTAACCGGGTCCGTCACCGCGACCGGGTTCGCCGGTGGTGGGGCGGCGCTCACCGGCCTGAACGCCTCCAGCCTCGGTTCTGGCACGGTGCCTGATGGCCGGTTGTCGGCGAACGTGCCGCTGCTCACTGCCGGCAAGCTGAACGATTCGGTGCTCGGCACCGACGTGGCCCGACGCACCGGCGGCAACACCTTCACCGGCAACCAGACGGTCAACGGCTCCGTGAGCGCCACCTCGGTGAGCGGCAACGGGTCCGGGCTGACGGCACTGAACGCCTCCAGTCTTGGCTCTGGCACCGTGCCGGACGCCCGACTTTCGGCGAACGTGCCTCTGCTCATCGGCGGCAACGCCTTTACGGGTTCCCAATCCATCGTGGCCGGCACGGCGGAAGATCCTTTTCCGCAACTCCGGGCGGCGGCCGCCTCGACGGCATGCTGCGGGGCGTTTGTCAGCGTGGACGCCACCGCGACCTCCCGCGGCAAGGACTACTTCATCTACTCGACGGGCGGCACCGCCGGCGAAGGCCCCGGCAAACTGGTCACCAAGAACCAAACCGACAATCGGATCATCCAGACCCTGACCGCGGACGGAAAAGTGGGCCTGGGTAGCGCCTACAGCCCCGCGACCACCCTCCACGTCAAACAGCGGACCGACAACGGCGGCTTCAATCCGGCCAACGACGGGCTCCGACTCGAAGCAGCGTCGGGCGAATCCTGGACCTTTCAGACGCAGGCGGCGGGGGACCTGGTCTTCGACAGCGGCTCCGGCTCCGGCTACGCCTACCTCAGCCGGAACAGCGGGGCCTTCAACATCACCAGCGACGCGCGGTTCAAGCGCGATATCCAGCCGCTGGGACCGCTGCTGGACCGGGTGCTCGAACTGGAGCCGGTCACGTTCCGCTATCTGCAAGCGCCGGCCGACAGCCCGCCAGTGGTCGGCTTCATCGCCCAGCAGGTGCTGCCCCTGTTCCCGGAGGTGGTCGATGAGAAGGACGGGCAGTATGCCATCGGCTACGACGCGTTCGGTCCGATCGCCATCGGGGCCATCCAGGAACTCAACGCGAAGCTGGAGTCCCGCCTCGCCGCGAAGGATGCCGAAGTGGCCGCCCTGAAGGCCCGGCTGGAAAAACTGGAACGCCTGATCAACGAGAAGCTCGGAGGTGGCCAGTGAAACGGGACAACGACCGGGAAAACGGGAGCGCGGACGGTCACGTCCGCCGGTCTCCAGATACCAAGCCGCGTAGCCGCCGACGTGAGGAGGCGGATGGCTCGGCGCCGCCCGCCGTCCGCCTCGTCCCCTCGGCGGCTACGGCAGGGGGAGAATTGGCTCGGGTCGATTCCGCAGCAGCCGACGTGAGGAGGCTGATCCGTCACGGGGAGACCACAGACTCGTTAGCCCGTCTCCTTCGCCGCTGGGCTGGACTGACCGGTGCGGGCTTGGCCCTGCTGTCCGCGCAAGCCGCCACCTACACGGTGGACCGGGCGAAGATCGCCGGCGGGGGCGGGGCGGGGGCGGGCGGACCGTTCACCCTCAACGGCACTGCCGGCCAGGCGGATGCTCATGAGGTGCGGACTTCCGGTGGCTTCAACGTGGTGGGCGGCCTGTGGGCCCGGCCGCGGATGGCCGTGAGCAACCGCCTGCCTGTGGCGGGCAGCGACCTGGTGGCGCGCCTCAGCGATTCGCTGCACGCCAAAGTTCCCGTCGCCACGCTGCTGGGAAACGACGTGGACCCGGACGGCGATCCGCTGTCGCTGCTCGCCGTGACCGAAGCGCTGCCCGCAGGCGCCTCCGTGGTCGTGTTGGGGCCGTGGGTGATCTACACCGCCCCCGCGGTGGATGCCGGGGCGGGTAGCTTCCGCTACACGCTGGCGGATGGGCCCGGAGGGCACATGGCCGACGGCTTCGTGCTGGTCTCGGTCGCTTCCGCACCGGAACCCGGCGGCGCGCCGAATCCTGTCGCAGTCACTTCGTCGGGCGGCAGCTTCTCGGTCAGCTTCCTGGGCGTGCCGGGTTACCGCTACCGGGTGCAATTCAGCAACAGCATCTCCGCCCCCTATGTCTGCCAGGACTTCGATCCGGCGGCGGTTTACACGGCGCCGGACACCGGCACCGTCGGCGTGTTCCGCCACACCGATTCCGAGCCATCCGGGCTGCTGCGGCTCTACCGCGCCGTGCCTGAGCCCTGACCGACCGCCGACACCCGCTCTTGGCCCACTGTTTTTCGCATGAAACTTCCCTCGCTCCTCATCGCCACCTGTGCCGCCACGCTGACCGTGCGGGCGGTCGTGGTCACGGAACCGACCCGCACGTTCACGGTTGGCTACGACCTCGACGACATCGTCAATCCCGGCGCGGTCTTCCACGAGACGATAACCGACTCCGCCATCGTGTCGCTGACCGATGTGCGGGTTGGGTTGCACCTCATCGGACGCGGCGTCGGGCGGGTTCGCCGGGGAAATGTTCGTGTCGCTGAACCAGGACCTGAGCGTGACCAGCGTGCTCCTTAACCGAGTGGGCGTGTCCGGCGGGAATCCGTTCGGCTTCGGCTACGATGGCTGGAACGTGAACCTGGCCGATGATGGGGCTGGTGGCGACATCCACACCACCTCGCTCGTGTCGGGCATCCTAACCGGAGAATTTGCACCCGACGGACGCACGTCGACGACGAGCAGCCAGCGTCTGGCCATGCTGGACGTCTTCACTGGCCGCCTCGGCAACGGCGATTGGTATCTGAGCGTGGCCGACGTGGCCGCCGGCGGAACCATGCGCCTCGAAAGCTGGTCGCTGACGCTGACGGGCGACAACGGCGTCGCGGCGGTTCCCGAGTCCGGGAGCGACGCGGCCGGATGGTTGGCGGCGTTCGTCGCGGGAATTTCCGCCCTGTGGACACGGCGGCACCGGAAGCCCGCGGTTTTCTAGCTTTGCCGACGCGGGCGGCCGCGCCGGTTCAGATCCGCAGGAACAGTTTGCGCCGTTCCATCCACAGCAGCACGAGCCAGATGACGAGGAACGTTGCGGCGCCGTGGAAAAACGGTTCGTAGGCCGGGCCGGCGAACGCGAAGAAGTCCGGTCCGAGATGGGTCTTCAGGTTGCGGGCGATGAAGCCGTCCCAGAGGTGGGCGATGCAGTAGGCGAAGATGGAGTTGAGGCCGATCACCCGCAGTGGGAACGACCAGGCGCGGAACTCCAGCACGTCCACGACCGTATAGAAGCCGGCGAGCAGCAGGAAACACCAGCCGCCGCTGAACAGCGTCCAACTGGGCGTCCAGATGCGCTTCACGACCGGACAAAGGCCGGCGGCGTCCAGGGCCCACCCGGCGGCGAGGGCGACGCCCCCGGCGAGGGCGAGCCACTTGATGCGGGCACCGGGCGTCCGGTCGCCCCGGATCACGCCTCCGGCGAGCAGGCCAAGCAGCATCGTTCCCAGCGTGGGAATGAAGCTGAGCGTCGAGTAGCCGCCGCCGTTGAACTCCCAGGGATTTGCCCGCGGAAACCAGTTCAGGATCACCTTGTCGGCCGCCCACGCGAAGTTGCTGTTCTTCTGCCAGTGCGCGGCGAACCCGGTGTGGCCGTGTTCCTGCAGCCATTGGGCGGAAACGCCGACCTTGTCGTAAGGGAAGTCCGGCGCCACCGGATACAGGGCGAAGGCCAGCCAATAGCCAACCAGGATTGCGGCGAGTGCGAGCCATTGGGTCCGGACCCGGGCGAAGCCGAGCGCGAACAGAACGGGATAGCCGAGGCCGATCTGCGACAGGGTGTCTTCCAGCGTCCAGTTGGTCTGGGAGGCGTGGGTGGAACGGAGGGCGACACCGAGCAGGACGAGAATCAGAGCCCGGCCCAGGCCGTGAAGCCACATTCCCATCGGCGTCTGGCCCCGGGCGATCCGGGCCGCGATCGAGAACGGCAGCGCGACGCCCACGAGAAACGAGAACGACGGCTGGATCATGTCATGGAGCACGCACCCGACCCATTCGACGTGGTCCTGGTGACGGCCCAGAAAATCCCAGAACGCGCTCGCGGATCCTGCCTGGCGAAGATCTTCGGCGACCCGGCCAAAACGGAACAGCTCGCCGATCATCAGGAACATCACGAATCCGCGGTAGGCATCCATCGAAGCCAAGCGGGGCGGGGCGGCTGCGGGCTTGGGCGCAGCCGGGCTTTGCGGGGCGGGGGTGGTGTTCACGCGCCGAGGCTAGCCACGGCCCCGGACGAATGTCAGCCCCGGTCAAGGGGAGTCCCGCGGACACGGGACGCCGACGGCACCGGGCAATAGCGGTCGGCGCGCGGGCAAACCTGCTGCCGAAAACGCGTGCGCCGCCCGGCGCCTCTCCGGTTGAATTCCGGCATGCCATTTTTGCAACGCTCCTGTCCGTGGCCTTGGCTGGGCGCCTCCGCGGCTTTCGTGATCACCGTGTTGGCGGCCGACAAACCCGCGCCGTTGCCGTCCGGCCCGCAGGCGGACGGACCGTTTCACAAGGTCGTCCTCGATGCCGACCGTGACCTCGACAGTGACGGTGCGGTGGACGACGTCATTGCCGACCCGATGGAGATTGCCGTCGCGCCGGACGGACGGGTGATCTTCATCGAGCGGGCCGGCGTGGTGAAGGTGTGGAATCCGGCCACGAAATCCACGGTCGTCGCGGCCAAGCTGGAGGTCTTCAAGGAACTGGAGGACGGCCTGCTCGGGATCGCGCTCGACCCTAAGTTCTCGCAGAATGGCTGGGTTTACCTGTTCCACTCCGAACCGGTGACCCGGCAGGTCGAGGGCGTGCGCAAGATGGGCGACAACCTGGTGTCCCGCTTCACGCTGCGGGGCGACACGCTGGACCTGTCCTCGCGAAAGGAACTGCTCCGCATCCCCACCCAGCGCGAGCAATGCTGCCACTCGGCCGGTTCGCTCGACTTCGACGCCCAGGGCAACCTCTACGCGGCCACCGGCGACAACACGCATCCGGGCGAGTCCGACGGCTTCACGCCGGTGGACGAGCGTGACGGCCGTGGTCCGTGGAACGCGCTCAAGTCCGCCGCCAACGCCAACGACCTGCGCGGGAAAATCCTCCGCGTGCACCCCGAGGACGACGGCACTGTCACCATTCCGAAGGGCAACCTCTTCCCGCCCGGCACGCCGAACACGCGGCCGGAAATCTACGTGATGGGCAACCGCAACCCCTGGCGCCTCGCGGTGGACCGCCGCAGCGGTTTTCTCTACTGGGGCGAGGTCGGCCCCGACGCGGGCGGTCCGAACGAGAACCGCGGGCCGGCCGGCTTTGACGAGATCAACCAGGCACGCTCGGCCGGCAACTTCGGCTGGCCGCTCATCATCGCCGACAACAAGCCCTACCGCCGCTTTGACTTCGCGACCGGCAAGAACGGCGACGCGTGGGATCCGCTCAAGCCGCTCAACGAATCCCGTTACAACACCGGCCCGAAGGAACTGCCGCCCGCGCAGCCGGCGTTCATCTGGTATCCGTATTCCGCCTCGACCCGCTTCCCGGTGGTGAAGGACGGCGGCCGCACCGCCTGCGCGGGGCCGGTGTATTACTTTGATGAGAAGCTGGCCTCGCCGACGAAGCTGCCACGCGAGTTCGACCGCACGCTGTTCATCTACGAATGGTCGCGGAACTGGATCATCGCCGTGCATCTCGACGCCGACGGCCGCATCGCGAAGAAGCCCGACGGCTCACTGCACATGGACCGCTTCTGCCCGCAGATGACCTTCATGCGCCCCACCGACCTGGCCACCGGCCCCGACGGCTGCCTCTACGTGCTGGAGAACGGCACGGCGTGGGTCGGCAACAAGGACACGCAGTTGGTGCGGATCGAGCACCGGCCCTGAGCCATGCCTGCGCTGCCTGACCACTACGCCACGCTCGGACTCGCGTCCCGTTGCACGGCCAACGACATCCGCGAGGCCTACCGTCTCCTTGCGAAGCTTCATCATCCGGATCGCCACGGCGGTTCGGCGGAGGCGGTGGCGCGCACGCAGGAACTGAACGCGGCCTACGAGACACTCGGCGATCCGGACCGGCGCCGGGAATACGACGAGGCCAGGGCAGCCGCTCGTCCGCACGGTGGCGGGCGAGGAGTGCGGAGCGCTCCGGCCATCACCCAGGAGGTCCACCTGCGGCTGGAGGAATTCTTCCGCGGCACTTCGCTGGAAGTGACCGTCCATGATCCCGGCAATCCCGCCGGAGCCGAAACCTATGCGCTGGACGTTCCGCCCGGCACCGCTCCCGGCACGCGGTTTCGGCTGCGCCGCGAAGCCGCGCTCGGCGGCGGCATCCTCGTGGTGCGGGTGCGGGCTCGTCCGGATTTTCGCTTCAAGGTCCGCGGCTCGGACTTGAAGGCCGATCTCCGGATCACCGCCCAGCGGGCGAAGCAGGGCGGCATCGAGTGGGTGGCCAGCGCCACGGGCGGCAAACAGCGGGTGGAAATTCCTGCCGGAATCGCCCGGGGCGAAACCCTGCGCCTCGACGGCGAAGGATTGCCGAAACCCCGTGGCGGGCGGGGCGATCTGCTGGTGCGGGTCATGTATCGGCCCGAGGTCACGATCCGCCGCCGTTGACCTGGCCCGGACTCGCGGCGGACGAGCCTTCGCCGTAGGCTCAGCGCGTCATGCCACTCCGAATTCTGGCCGATCTCGCCCTGCCGGCTGACGCCATGGATCTGCTCCGCGCCGGCACGCAATCGCACACATTGCTGCTTCCGTCCCGACCTGCCGCCTCGGTGTTGGCGAAGGGCGAGCCGGACCCCCAATTGGCGGTGGCCGACGTGGTGTTCGGCCAACCCGATGCGCCGGCTTTGCTCGCTTCGCCCGGCGTCCGCTGGGCGCACATCAGCTCCGCCGGCATCACCCGCTACGACACCGCGACGTTCCGCGCCGCCGCCCGGGCCAAGGGCATGATGCTCACCAACAGTTCGTCGGTTTACGACGAGGCCTGCGCGGTCCACGGACTGTCCTTTCTGCTGGCCCACGCGCGGCAGCTTCCCCGTGGCTTGGCCACCCGGACGCCTCACGGTTCCGTCGAGTGGAACTCCCTCCGGGCGGCGAGTGGAACCTTGCGGGGCGAAACGGTCCTGCTTGTCGGGTTTGGCGCAATTGCCCGCCGGCTCGCGGAACTGCTCCGGCCATTTGGGGGCAATCTGGTCGCCTTACGACGCCAGCCACGGGGCGATGAAGGCTTGCCCGTCGTCACGGAAGCGGAATTGCCCGGTTCCCTGGCGCGGGCCGACCATGTGGTGAACATCCTGCCGGAGAGCGATTCCACGCGGGGCTTCTTCGGGGCCGGTCGGTTCGCGCAATTCCGACGGGGCGCAACCTTCCACAACCTTGGCCGTGGCGCGACGGTGGACCAGGGCGCATTGGATGCGGCCCTGCGTGCCGGCCAGGTCGGGGCGGCCTGGCTCGACGTGACCGATCCCGAACCGTTGCCGGTCGGACACCCGCTGTGGACCGCGCCCAACTGTTTCATCACCCCGCACGTCGCCGGCGGACACCGGGGCGAAGCGACGCATCTGGTCGGGCATTTTCTCGACAACCTGCGGCGCTTCGAACGCGGCGAATCGCTGCTCGACCGGGTGCTGTGAGGCCCGGAATGCGCCGTTGAGCCGGACTCGCCTCCGCCGTTAGGCTCGCCGCCCTGATGAGCAAGCCTGCCTGTCCGATGTGCGAGATGACCGAGGTGCTGGAACACGCCAACCGCTGGGAATGCGTGACCTGCGGCCATGAATGGGACCGCGAAGCGCAGCCCGAGGCGTCGGAAGGGCCGCGCGTGGTCAAGGACGCCCACGGGAATGTCCTCGCCGACGGTGACTGCGTGATCCTCATCAAGGATCTGAAGCTCGGGGGCGGCAGCCAGGTGCTGAAGGGCGGTTCCAAGTCGAAGCCCATCAAGCTGGTGGACGGTGACCACGAAATCTCCTGCAAGGTGGACGGCATCGCCGTGGGCCTGAAGGCGTGTTTCGTGAAGAAGGCCTGAACATCGGTGGCCCCCCGCTGGCCGAATTTATCGGTTTTTCCCATGTCCACCGACTCCGAACTCGCTGTCATCGCCAGCGACCTCGGCCTGCCGACGGTCCAGCGACACATCCTGCTGTGCGCCGATCCGTCGAAGCCCAAGTGCTGCGCCGGTGGCGACAGCCTGGCCGCGTGGGAATTTCTCAAGCGCCGCCTGAAGGAGCTCGGACTGGTCGGTCCGCAGGCCACGGT
>CAIWAH010000214.1 GCA_903910585.1 uncultured Verrucomicrobiota bacterium | reverse complement strand
CCTTCTTGGGGTTGGCGTTGTCGCGGTCGATCTTGTTGATGACGACGATGGGCTTGGCCCCGGCCTCGAGCGCCTTGCGGAGCACGAAGCGGGTCTGCGCCTGCGGACCTTCCGCGGAATCCACGACCAACAGCACGCCGTCGATCATGTTCATGATGCGCTCCACCTCGCCGCCGAAGTCGGCGTGGCCCGGAGTGTCCACGATGTTGATGTGGAAATTCTTGTATTTGAACGCCGCGTTCTTCGCCCGGATGGTGATGCCCTTCTCCTTTTCCAGGTCCATGGAGTCCATCAGGCGTTCCACCTGGGTCTCAGCCTGGTTGGCACGGAACGTTCCGGACTGCTTCAGGAGACAGTCCACCAACGTGGTCTTGCCATGATCAACGTGGGCGATGATGGCGATATTGCGGATATGCTGCATGTCGTCGTCCCCCATAAGGGAGCCGCGGAGCATGAACACCGACTGCCGAAGGTCAAGGACTCCAATTGTGACACTCTGGCAGCGGAATTCGGGTTTTGGGCTGGATTCCCGGCCATGTGGCGGCTGGTGGTGGGCAAACGCGCAGCGCGGCTTCCAAAGTCGGGGAATCCCGCGGGTCCGGCCATTTGGACGGATGATTTCCGGGAGTCTCGATCCGGCGACTCCTTGGCCCAGACAGCTTCGCGACGTTTTGGGAAATGTTGGCGGTAATGCAGGCGGCGAGCGCTATTATCCGGCCGTGCCACGACTGTCACGGAAGCGAGATTGCCAGCGAACCGGATTCCGGCGTGCTGTCCGATTTGCTTCGGACGCCGTGGCCAGCTCGCTTGCAAAGCGGTTTGATGCTTGGGCCGCTGATTGGTGCGGCCGCGGCGGGAAATTGGGCCGAATCACCCTCGCGGTGAGTTTGCTGATCGGTTGCGGAATTGGGGCGACCGCCGCCGATTCGTCGCACCACGGGACCCAACGGATGGTCCAACGCCTGCGGGAGCTCGCGGATTCAGCTGACATTCGGGTCAACGGATTCCTCAGTCTGGACCGTTCGGCCGCGTTGGCAGCGTCCCTCCAGTCGGCCGGCACGAATCGGGACTCCCTCGCCCGCATTGTGCCGACGCTGGCGATGGAACTGCTCCGGGCCGGCCAGAGCGAAGCCGCGCTCGACCGGTTCTCGCAGGTGGCCTTGGTCCTTTCAAACTCTCCCGGCGCGACCAACCAGGATCTTGCCTATCAGATGCGTCTGGGGCAGGCGGTCTCCGCACTCCGGCTTGGCGAGCAGGAGAACTGCATCGCGAACCACACGGCGGTGTCTTGCCTGTTCCCGTTGCGGCCGGAGGCCTTTCACACCCTGCCGCGTGGTTCCCGGTTGGCGCTGGAGCCGCTCAACCGCCTCCTAGCCCTCAATCCGGACGATCTCCGCGCCCGCTGGCTGCTGAATCTGGCCCACATGACACTCGGTGAGTGGCCGGACAAGGTTCCCGAGCCCTGGCGAATCGGCCCCGCGGCCTTCGCGTCGGAAGCGTCCTTTCCCGAATTTCCGGACATCGCCGGGCCGGTGGGATTGGCGACCACGGACCTGGGTGGCGGGACTGCGATCGAGGATTTCGACAACGACGGTCTGCTGGACGTGTTCGTGACCTCCTGGGGGCGTCGTGATCCGGCGCACTACTACCGCAATCGCGGCGACGGAACGTTTGCCGATCAGTCGGTTGCGGCCGGTCTGGAGGGACTTTGGGGCGGCCTCAACCTGATTACCGGCGATTACAACAACGATGGCTTCACGGATGTCTTCATCCTGCGGGGTGCTTGGCTCGGAAGGGCGGGACGGCTGCCGAATTCACTGCTGCGGAACAACGGCAACGGCACCTTCAGCGACGTGACGGAGGAGGCGGGCCTGCTCAGCTTTCATCCCACGCAGGCCGGGGTCTGGTTCGACTACGACGGCGACGGCTGGTTGGACCTGTTCATCGGCAACGAAACGCAGCCGCAGGACCCGAGGGACCGGCATCCCTGCGAACTTTTTTACAACAACCGCGACGGCACGTTCACCGAGTGCGCGGCGGATTCGGGTGTCGCCAGCATCGGTTGGTTCAAGGCCGCAGCCGCAGGCGATTATGATGACGACGGTCGGCCGGACCTGTTTCTGAGCACCCGCACCGCCGGGAACTACCTCCTCCGCAACGGCGGTCCGGCAGATCCTTCCATGCCGGATGGCCGCCGTTGGAAATTCATCGATGCCACCGGCGCAGCCGGATTGGGCAGTCCGGCCTACAGCTTCCCCTCGTGGTTCTTCGACTTCGATCAGGATGGACGATTGGACATTTTCGTCTCGGGTTACCGCATCCGTGATGTGGGCGACATCGTGGCCGATTATCTGGGCAAACCGAGCCAGGGCGAGCGGGCACATCTTTACCGCAACCGGGGTGACGGAACATTTGCCGACGTCTCCGGGGATGCTGGCCTGTCCCGCGTGCTCCATGCCATGGGCAGCAACTTCGGCGACCTCGACAACGATGGTTATCCCGACCTGTATCTGGGCACCGGCGATCCGGACATTATCACGGTGGTCCCCAACCGGCTGTTCTGGAATGAAGCAGGGAAGCGGTTTCGCGACGTCACCACCGCGGCCCACATGGGCCACCTGCAGAAGGGCCATGCCTGCGCCTTTGGCGACCTCGACAACGACGGTGACCAGGACGTGTTCATGAACATGGGCGGCGCCTACTCCGGCGACATCTATCCCGACGTATGCTTCCAGAATCCGGGCAACGCCACCAACCGCTGGCTGAGCCTGAAGCTGGAAGGCCGCGTGTCGAACCGCTCGGCCATCGGTGCGCGCATCAAGGTGACCGTTGAAACGCCGCGCGGACCGCGGGACGTGTTCCGCTGGGTCAACACCGGCGGAAGTTTCGGCGCGAACCCCCTGCGGGCGGAAATCGGTCTCGGCGACGCCACCCGGATCGTGGCGGCCGAAGTGTTCTGGCCCACCACGGGCAAAACCCAGCCGCTGACCGGGCTCGAACCAAACCGGCGATACCGGGTGGTGGAAGGCGAAGCGGCGCCGCAGCCGCTGGCGCTCGCCCCGGTCCGTTTCGACCTGTCCCGGCCGATGTTCCATCCCAAACCGGCGGCCAGTCCCTGACCGTCTCCGGCCGGGTCACGTTTCGGCCGGCAACATTGACAGCCGTGTGTTTGGCTGTTATCCAACAGTCATTCGACTTCACCGATGATTCCCAAGCTCCATCTCCAACTTGATGAGCGGTCCGGGGTGCCGGTCTATCGCCAGATGATGGACCAGTTCAAATACTACGTCGCCGGCGGAATCCTCCGGCCCGGTGACCAGATTCCTTCCATCCGGGAACTCGCCTCGGCGCTGCAGGTCAATCCGACCACCGTGGTCAAGGCCTACACCGAACTGGAGCGGGCCGGCCTGATTGAAAAACGCCATGGCAAGGGTGCCTTCGTCGCGCCCAACGCCCGGGCGCTCACGGACGCCGAGCAGGAGGAAGCCCTGCGGCGTTCGGCCAAACAGCTCGCCGTCGAGGCGACGCAGATGCAGGTGCCGCCCCCAAAGGTCATCACGGTGGTCCGTGAGGAACTCGGGGCGTTGCATTCCGACCGCGCCGACGAACCGGTGCCGGTGAAGTTCGCCGTCGTGGGCGGCGAAAGCTGATTTTTCCCGTGCGGATCGCGGTTCGTTTCATTCCGACAACAGGTGTGTGACGGCTTTTGAAACGGCTGTTTCCCGTGGTCCGCGCGGGTTCCCTTTCCGTCCCAACCAAACCGCCGATGCCCACGGACATCCTTGCCCACGGACTCACCAAGACGTTCCGCACCGGCGTGGTCGCGGTGAACGGGTTCGACCTGCGCGTGGAGCGCGGGACGGTCTATGGGCTCATCGGGCGGAACGGGGCCGGCAAGACGACGGCCCTGAAGATCCTCATGGGCCTGCTCCGGCCGGACCGGGGTGAAGCCAAGGTGCTGGGCCGCCCGCTCTGGGAGGCCGATCCGGCCCATCGCCAGAAGGTGGCCTACGTGTCGCAGTCCCAGCAGGTGCCCGAATGGATGTCCCTCGGTGAACTGGGCCGGTATGCCTCGCATTTCTATTCCGCGTGGCGCCCGGAACTCCTGCAGGAACAGGCCCGGCGCTGGGAACTGCCGTTGCACCTGCCGATCTCCAAACTGTCCGGCGGCAACCAACGGCTCGCCGCGCTCGCCGTCGCGCTGGCCACGCGTCCGGAAGTCCTGCTGCTGGATGAACCGGCGGCGGGCCTCGATCCGGTGGCCCGGCGCGAACTGAATGTCTGCCTCGTGGACGCGCTGCTCCGCGACGAGGGCTGCACCATCCTGCTTTCGACCCATTTGCTCGGCGACCTGGAACGCCTCGCCATCCACGTCGGGATCATGGACCGCGGACGAATCCTCGCGGAAGGCAGCGTGGAGGACTGGCAGCGGACGATGCGCCGGGTCCAGGTGGTGTTCGACGGCGAGGCACCGCCGGCGGATTTCGCGATCCCGGGGGCGATCCGGTCGCAGGTGCTGGGACCGGTGGTCACGGCGCTGACCCGGGTGGACGACGACGCCCAGCTTGATGGGGTCCGTCAGCTTCGCGGTGCCCGCGTGCACGTGTTTCCGCTCACGCTGGAAGAGCTGTTTGTGGACTGGTTCGGCGGACCGGCCGCCGCTCCGGAATCCGGCGAGGAAATTTCAGGCCAGCCCGGCCGCTCCGTTCCCCAACCGCCCAATCAACGTGTGGGCAATGGCGGCTGAGGAACCATCGGCTCCGCTGGGCGGAAGTCCGATTTGCCGGGCGCCGGGCTGGCCAATTCATTGCAGGACAACCCAATGACGGGCTGACCTCACCGGGTCGCCTGCATCGGGAATTCGGGAATCCGCACAAACACACGCCGTCCTTGGGCGTCCATTCCGAGAAATGCGCCGGTGGCCGAACCGCGTGCCGTCGGCAGAGCGTGCCACGAGTTGTAGCTGAACTTCTCGCCGGGTTTGATGGTGGGGGTTTTGCCGACCACGCCGTCGCCTTCGAGCACCAGCTGCGTCCCGTCCGCGTGGGAGACCACCCACTTGCGTCCGCGGATCGTCACGGCGCAGTCCCCGTCGTTGTGAATGCTGAGGAAGTAGATGAACGCGTGCTCCCGGCCGTCGGTCTCCTCCGGCGACAGGTGACGGTAGACGAGCCGGTCGAGCGTGACGCGGAGTCCGGGCATCTCGATGGGCACGGGGCTGCTCATGGTTTTTCCGCGGTCGCGGCCAGCCGGCGCAGGTGCACTTCCACTTCACGCACCTGCGGCACACCCGTGAAGCCCACCGCGGTGGTGCGCCGGTCCCCGTCGTTGTCCCGCCAGGATTTGCGCAGGAAAATCAGGTCGCCGCTGCCGTCGGCGTGTTCGGTCCGTTCCAGCGACTGCATTTCCGCCGGGGCAAAGGACCGCACGGTGCGGCTGCCGCGCCACGCCGGTTCAAAGAGGATCGCACGCCGGTCGGTGATTGCGTAGAGCACTCGGGCCGCCTTGCGCCGTCCCCACCACGGCGACGAAAGCATGCCGATGCCGATCAGGATGAACGGCACACCGAACAGCGGGAAGAACCACCTGAAGCCGGTGGCCATCGGATCGTTGCCCTTCATCGAACGCGTGCCCACAAAGGCCATCGTGGTCCAGAAGACCGCGAATGCCGTCCACGGAATGCCAAACAGCACCAGCCCCAGGCTGCCCCGGGCGTAACGCTGGGGCAGCGGCTGTCCGGACCAGACCACGCGTTCGCCCGGAGCCAGCTCGCGCTCCAGCTCCGCCTGGAGCTGACGTGAAGTCGGAGACTCGCGGGAAATCATGACGGGGTCTGACTCCGGTTTACAGCCGCTTCGCCAGCTCCGCCTGGCTCGCGGCGAGGACTTCCCGGTGCAGCGAATTGCCGTGCGAATCCATGGTCACCACCGCGGGGAAGTTCACGACCTCCAGCTCCCAGATCGCCTCGGGCGAGCCGAACTCTTCCAGCAGGTAAACGCCCTTCACCCGCGTCACGCATTCGGCCAGCACCTGCGCGGCGCCACCGATGGCATGGAGGTAAACGCAGCCATGTTCCTTGCAGCCGGCGAGCGTCTTCTCGCCCATGCCGCCCTTGCCGATCACGCCGCGCAGGCCGAAGTCACCGATGACCTGGGCCTGATACGGCTCCTCGCGAATGGACGTGGTCGGGCCGGCGGCCGTGCATTTCCAGGTGCCGTCGTCCTGCTTCAGCATGACCGGGCCGCAGTGGTAGAGGATGCCGCCGTCGAGCTTCACCTCGGGCGGCAGCTGGCCGCCCTCGTGCAGGTATTTGTGCACGGCGTCGCGTCCGGTGTAGAGCGTGCCGGTGATGTGGACCTCGTCGCCGACCTTCAGCGCGCGGATGGTGGCCTCGGAGATGGGGGTGGTGAGTGTCGCCATACGGATTGGGGAAGTTCGGGGTTAATACAGCCAGCCGGCGATGGAGGAGTCGGAATTCAAGGTGAGACCCTGCCGGCGGTAGGCCCAGCACATGTAGCTCACGCTCACGAAGAACGAGGCGGGCACGCGGTTGGCCGCACAGATCTTCACGCCGAGCAGCGTGGTCTTGCCGCCGAAGCCCATCGGGCCGATGCCGAGTTCGTTGGCGGTCTTCAGGATATCCTGTTCCAGCGCGTCGAGGGTCGCGTCGGGATTGCGGTCGCCGAGTTTGCGGAGGAACTGCTGCTTGCTGAACTCGTAGCCGGTCGCCCGGTCGCCGCCGATGCACACGCCAAGGATGCCCGGGCCGCAGCCCTTGCCCTGCGCCTGGAGCACAGCGTCGAGGATGACCTTGCGGCAGCCGTCGAGGTCGCGATTTGCGTGCAGCTTCTCCGCGGGCAGCGAATACTGCGCGCCGACATTCTCGCAGCCGCCGCCCTTGAGGATCAGGCGGACGTGGGTCTCGGCGGAGCGGTGCTGGTGGAAATGGACCACGGGCGCGCCCGGGCCGGTGTTGGTGCCGTCGTTCTTGCCCGTGACCGAGTCCACCGAATTCTGCCGGAGATAACCGCGCTTGGTCGCCTGCTTTACAGCCTCGCGGGCAGTTTCCTCAAAGGTGATCTGGTCGAGGCCCAGCGGACATTCCACGTAAAAGATGACGCTGCCGGTGTCCTGGCAGAGGGGTTGCGACTTGCGCTTCGCGAGCTCGATGTTGCGCTCGATGATCTTCAGGGCGCTCTCGGCGATGGTGCCTTTCTTCTCCTGTTCCAACGACCGCACCAGGGCGGCGTTCACGTCGTCCGGCAGTTCGGCGGACGTGCGACGGATCAATTCAATGAGGGATTCCAGCAGGGCGGACATAACGTGCGCTGAACGTGCGGCCGGGCGCCGGTTCCGTCAACGCGCCGCCCGGCGCGGCAACTGTCCTTCTTGCCTCCGTCTTTGCGCTTCCGTTGGCCATCCGGGCGGGCAGCCTTGGCGCATGAATCACCGCCTCCTTGCCGTCGGACTGGCCTTTGCCTCGCTCCTGACCGCGTGGGCCGCGCCCTTGCCCCGGCTCCAGGTCAGCGAGAACCGCCGCTTCCTCGTCACGGCGGACGGCAAACCGTTCTTCTGGCTGGGCGACACGGCGTGGGAACTGTTCCACCGCCTCAACCGTGAGGAGGCCGAAGTTTACCTGAAGAACCGCGCCGAGCGCCGCTTCACCGTCATCCAGGCGGTAGCGCTCGCTGAACTCGACGGACTCAACGATCCCAATCCCTACGGCGAGAAGCCGCTGCGAAACAACGATCCCACACAGCCGAACGAGGCCTACTTCCGGCACGTGGACTGGATCGTGCAGCGGGCCAATGAGCTCGGCCTCTATATCGGTTTCCTCCCGACCTGGGGTGACAAATGGCACAAGGCCTGGGGTGCCGGGCCGGAGATCTTCACGCCGCAGAATGCCGAAACTTACGGTGAGTGGCTCGGGAAACGGTATCGCGACGCCAGCCTTGTTTGGATCCTCGGCGGTGACCGGCCAGTGGACAAGGCCAAGGCCGAATCCCAAAAGGAGATCATCCGCGCCATGGCCCGCGGGCTGCGGCGCGGTGACGGCGGCGCACACCTCATCACGTATCATCCGCCGGGTGGCGCCGGGTCGTCCGAGCATTTTCACGACGACGACTGGCTGGACTTCAACATGCGCCAAAACGGCCACACCGCCGAATTTACCGGCCGCTACGACCAGACCCGCGTGGACTACAATCGCACGCCGGTGAAGCCGGTGCTCGATGGCGAGCCGATCTACGAGGATCACCCCGTTTCCTTCGACGCGAAGAAGTTCGGTCACTCCATCGCCAGTGATGTTCGCCGGCCGCTGTATTGGGACCTGTTCGGCGGCGCCTTTGGCCACACCTACGGTCACCACTCCGTATGGCAGATGTGGTCGCCCGCGAGGAACCCGATCAACAATCCACTGCTGCCGTGGTCTGATGCCATCAACCAGCCCGGCGCGGCCCAGATGCAGCATGGCCGCGCCCTGATCGAGTCGCGGCCGTTCCTCACCCGCATCCCCGACGATTCTCTCATCGTGACCGACCGCGTGCCCACGAGTGTGCCCGGCGCTGGCCGTTACCACTTCGCCGCGACACGCGACGCCGACGGCACCTACGCGCTGGTCTATGCGCCCGTGGGCCGCAGCTTCAAAGTCCGGATGGAGGTGATTAAAGGCTCGAAGGTGAAGGCTTGGTGGTTCAATCCGCGCGATGGCAAGGCCAAGGCCATCGGCACCTTCGACAACCGCGGCGAACGCGCCTTCACCCCGCCCGATGCCGGCGAATTGCTCGACTGGGTGCTCGTGCTCGACGACGCGGCGAAGAAATACCCGGCACCGGGTTCCCGGAAATGACCATGCCTTCCCGGTTCGAACGCGCTGGACTCGCGCTGGCGGTGTTGGGTGTCGCCGCCCCTTCCGCCTCCGCGCCGCTCGACTATGATCTGAGCCGTCCCCTTCGCCTTCTGTGGTCGTTGCTGGTCGCGGTGATGACGCTGCTCCCTCTTCCAGCCGGTGCGGCCGGAGATGGGCCGACCGTATTCCGGCCGGAATACGCGCCCGCCCCGGCCGACAATCCGCTGAAGGGCTTTGTGCCGTATGCGGGCCGGGGGAAGGAGTTTCCCCACTCACTGGAATTCCAATACCTGCCGCTGGCCGCGCTGATGAGCGGGCCGGCCACGTTCGAGTGGGCACCGCTGGAGCGATTGCTAGACGACGTCGCGGCGCGTGGCTGCCAGGCCGTTTTCCGCGTCTATCTGGAATACCCACGCAAACCCAGCGGCGTGCCGAAGTATCTGCTGGAAGCCGGGCTCACGCTGCGCGCCTGGACCAACACCAACACGCAGCCGTTGCCGCCCGCGCTCGACCACACGCCGGACTACGAGGATCCGCGCCTGCGGGCGGCGCTCACGAACTTCATCGCCGCCCTGGGCGCCCGTTACGACGGCGATCCGCGGTTGGGCTTCATCACGGCGGGCCTGCTCGGCACCTGGGGTGAGTGGCACTGCCATCCGCACACGGAGTGGTTCGCGTCAAAGACGGTGCAGGCGGAGGTCATGGACGCTTACGAGGCGGCGTTTCGCCGCACCCCGGTGTTGCTCCGGTATCCGGCGGGCGAGTCGGACTACGCCCACGCGGCCAACCACCGGCGCAACTTCGGCTACCACGACGACTCGTTCGGCTGGGCGACCCTGGAAACAGGGCGCAAGCAGGACAGTTGGTTCTACCTCGCCGCCCTGCGCCAGGCCGGTCCAACGGCGATGGAACGGTGGCGGACTGCCCCGATTGGCGGGGAGATCCGGCCCGAGCTCTGGCCCTGTCTGTGGAAGGAGTCGGGATGCAAGGAGGGCCAGGACTTCGCCCGCTGCGTTACCGAAACCCACGCCACTTGGCTGATGGACACCAGCACTTCCAAGCCGATGCCCCCGGGCGAACGCGACCGCGCCGAGGCCGCCGCACGGAGCCTAGGCTACGAGTTCCAGGTGCTGGAGGCGTCGGCCGCCTTCCGCGGGCGCGAACTCCAGGTCTCCGTGACGATCACGAACTGCGGGGTTGCGCCGTTCTACGCGGACTGGCCGGTGCAACTGGTGGTCCGCGCAGCCACCGGCCAGGAACGGGTGGCGGACGTCCCCATCGCGCTGCGACAACTGCTGCCAGCGGCCGCCGCCACGGGCAAAGTGAGTCTCAATCTAACCCCCGACGTGACGGGTGACGTCGAACTGGCGCTCCGGGTTCCCCATCCGCTCAAGGGCGGCAAGCCGCTGCGGTTCGCCAATCGCGGGGGGAGCGCGGCTTCAACCGGCGAACTGGTATTGGGGCGTTTGCCCGGGCGCTGACCCTGCCATGAAGCGGAATCCCTCCGCTTCGTGGTGGATTCGCCTTGCCCCCGTTACCTGCGGTGTTGCAGCAACCAGTCGTAAAGTGCCGGCGTATTGTAGCCTTCGGTCCACGAATCGTGGCCGGCCTCGGGATAGACCGTCAGCTTCACATCGGTGACGCCGGCACGTTTGAAGGCGTCCACCATGCGTTCGCTTTCGGCGGGCAGGACCACGTTGTCCTTGCCGCCGTGGAATGCCCACACGCCGAGCGATTTGAGCGCTTCCCGTTGGGCCGGCAGCAGGGCACGGATGGTTTCGCCCCCGCCGCAGATGGGCGCCACGGCCGCGAAGCGTTCCGGATGCTTCACGGCCAGCGACCACGTGCCGTAGCCGCCCATGCTCAGGCCAGTGGCGTAGGTGCGTTTTGGGTCCACGCGGAATTGCCCCTGCAACGTGTCCACCAGGCCGATGAGGGTGTCGGTGTCCCAGACCTGTCCGTCCGGGCATTGCGGCGAGGCGAGGATGAACGGGAAATCCCGGCCCTGCTTCGCGAGCTTGGGCGGACCGTGCACGGCGACCTTCTGCAGGTCCGTTCCGCGTTCCCCGGCGCCGTGCAGGAACAGGACGAGCGGCCACCGCTTCGCTGGATCAGCCGCGTAATCCTTCGGCAGCGAGAGCAGGAAGCGATACTCGTTCGTCTTCGTGATCACCTGCCGGAACGACGTCTCGATCTGCGAACCGGGGACGCCCGGAGCCGGCGTGACGGTGGTGTTGGTCGAGGTGGCACAGCCGGCCAACAGGGCGACCAACGGGAGCAAGGCGAGCGGGGATTTCATGTGCCCCGAAGCTGGCCGCTGGCGGGCGGGTTGCCCAACCGAAAATTCCGCTCGCGCACGGCCGGCGTCACTTTGGCCGGTGCGCTTTCCCGCGCTTGCACTTCGTCTGCTCCGGCCGAACCTCCCCGCCGCCATGAGTTCCGTGCCCGATCTGCCGCAGACGCGTCCGCCGCTTGACCGCATGATGCAGATCCACGCCGAGCTGGCCGCGGGCAGGTTTCCCAACTGCTCGACGCTGGCCCGCACCATCGAGGTCAGCACGAAGACGATCCAGCGCGACCTCGAGTTCATGCGGGACCGCCTGAACCTGCCGCTCGAATGGAACCCGCTGCGCAACGGCTACCACTACACCGAGGAGGTGGATTCCTTTCCCACGCTCACCATCACCGAGGGCGAGTTGTTCGCGCTGCTGGTCGCGGAAAAGGCGCTGCAGCAATACCGCGGCACGCCCTATGAGAAGCGCCTCGTCGGCGCGCTCAAGAAGCTGGAACGCTCCCTGCCCGGCACCGTGTCGCTGAACCTCGCGGAGTGGGAGCAGACGGTTTCCTTCCGCACCACGGCCGAACCGGTGGTCAATGTGCCGGTCATGGAGGCGCTCGCGCAGGCGATGCAGCGGCGCCAGCAATTGCGCATCACCTACCGCAAGCCCGGCGCGAAGCGGCCCGAGGAACGGGTCATTGATCCCTACCACCTCGCGAACGTGAACGGCGACTGGTATCTCTTCGCCTTCGACCACCTGCGTCAGGACATCCGCACCTTCGTGCCGACCCGCATCGCGGAATCTGCCAAGACCGGCAAGACCTTCGCCAAGCCGGAGAAGTTCGCCCTCGAAAAGCGGCTGCGGGACAGCTTCGGCATCTTCTCGAAGGACGGAGACTACGCCGTGACCGTGCAGTTCGAGGAACGGGTCGCCGACTACATCCGGGAGAAGCGCTGGCATCCGTCGCAGCAGCTTCGGGAACTGCCCGGTGGCCACGTGGAACTGAAGCTCAAGCTCGGCAGCCTGGTGGAGATTCAACGGTGGGTGCTGGGTTGGGGTGGCGCCGCCAAGGTGATCGCGCCGCCGGAATTGGTGGCCAGCGTGCGTGAGGCGGCCGAGGCGATTGCCGCGGCGCACAAATCCTGAACGCCAGCGGCAATGTCCGATTCCACTCCCTCGGCGCCCGCGGGCCAGCGCCACTTCTTCACCGGCCCGATCATCAAGACCGAGCTGCTGCTCGAATGGCTCGACCAGCACGGCGTCACGGCCTCCACTGCCGACGCGGAGCCCGGGGCCGACCCGGACGATTTGGGCCGCGAGATGCACGTCTTCGTCGCCGCCGAACACTACGACCGCGCCTACCAGCTTTTCTTCGCCGAACGGGAGGATGAACTATGAACACCACCGAACTCGAACAACGCCTCGCCCGTGTCGAGGCCGCCCTCGCCCACGCCGAAAAGCAGGCGGATGAACTCAACTCCGTCGTGATCGAACAGGGCCGGCTGCTGGGGCGAATCCAGAAGCGGCTCGAACAGCTCGGCGAGACATTGGAATCGCAGGAGCTCGACCGCGCCCGCAACACGCAGCAGAAGCCGCCCCACTGGATGCCCTGACCCGCCATGAAGAAGATCAACACCCGCGATCTGGTCGAATCCACCTACACCTCGCCGAAGGGCAAATACGCGAGCTGCGACCGGGAGATTTCCGAGGCCTTGGGCCGCGAGGACGGTTCAACCGACCTGCGCAAACGGCATCCCTTCGACGTCGAGATCTGCCGGATTCCCGCCGGCAAGGCGATGTGCCCCTACCATTCCCACAGCGCCCAGTGGGAGTTTTACCACGTCCTCAGCGGCCGCGGCCAGGTCCGGCATGCGGAGGGCTACACCCCGGTGGAACCGGGTGACGCGTTCCTCTTTGAGCCGGGCCAGCCACACCAGCTCTGGGCCGCGCCCGACGAGGACCTCGTGCTCTACATTGTCGCCGACAATCCCTTCGGCGAAAGCTGCCATTACCCGGACAGCGGCAAGTGGATGGTGCGTTCGCCCGAACGCCGGCTGCTCCGTTCCGAAGCCCTCGATTACTTCGACGGAGAGGAGTGAGCGTCCGCGCGCCCTACCGCTTCGTTCCCGGCAGCACGCCGCAGTGCACCAGCGTCGGCACGACCGGTCCCGGCGTGAGCCCCGCTTCGGTCAGCCAGCCGCGGTATTCGGCGGCACTGTAGGCGCGGCCTTCGGTGAGGCTGAAGAGGGCGGCCGAATACAGCGCGATGGGCAAAGGACCTCCCAGATCGTCGTCGAGAAAGACGTCGTGGATCAGCAACCGTCCGCCGGCGGGCAGCACCGCCGCGGCCCGGCCGATCAGTTGACGGCACTCGGGAACATCCCAGTCGTGCAGGATGTTCGAGAGCAAAACGACATCTGCGGGCGGCAGTTCCGCGTTGAACATGTCTCCCGGCACTAGCGACAGCCGGTCGCCCACCCCGGCGTCCGCGGCGAACTCGGCGGCCACCTTCAGCACTTCGGGACGGTCGAGCACGGTCGCCCGGAGCTCCGGATTCGCCTGCAGCAGGGCCAGCGCGTAAACGCCCGTGCCACCGCCGAGGTCCAGCAGGTGTGAGGTGCCGGGCAGCGGACAGTTCCGGGCGAGCCAGGGCGCGACGTTTTTCGCCCGACCGGCAAGGGCCAGGGTCAGATGGCGGGCGCTGGCCTCGCGTTCCATCGCCGATTCGAGGCCCTCGCGATAGATGAAGGCCGCCCCGGAATCCGCCGGTTCGGAATTGGCCGGGCGGTTCGTGCGGAGTCGTTCGGCCATCGCCAACACGCCGGGCGAATCCGCCGCCAGGCCGCAGTAATCGCCCACATAGAAGGCGCCGCCGGGCAGCAGATGCTCACGGGCCAGCGGCGTGAGCTGCAGCCGGCCGGCGGAATCCGGCGCCAGCAACCGCATCGCCCGCAATGCGGTGAAGAGCACGGCGGCCGCGCGGTCCGCCAAACCGAGTTCGGCGGCCAGTTCGGCAGGCGATTTCGCGCCGACCGTCAGCTTTTCGAACACCTTCAGGTGCGCCACGGCGGCGACGAGCAGTTCCGTGGCGTGGTTGCCCCGGAACAGCTCGAAAACGGGCGTCGGGTCCGTGGCGGGAGGAACGGTGAAATTCATCCCGTGAGGGTGCGGAGCCGGCGCGACGATGCCAAGGCGGACGCGCACCGGAAACATGCCGGCGCGCGGTGACGTTCACTTGTCCTTCGGCTTGTTCGGCTTCGGCGCGGAGCCCTTGGAGCTGCCGCCGCCTCCCTTGCCGGACAGCGCGAACTTGCCCGGCCCCGCGAAGAGCAGCGCGAGGAAGCCGGCGAAATAGGCGAACGCGAGTTCGCCCTCGGAGAACCGGCCCTTGTGAACCAGGAAAAACGCCACGCCCATGGCAATGGCAAGGGTCGCGGCCGCGAAGCGCGTGAACAGGCCCAGCACCAGCAGCAACGCGCACGCCGCCTCGGCGAACACGATCAGCCCCGCGCTCGCCCGGCTGCCGAGGTGCAGCGGGTCGGGAAAGCCGGAAGCGAGCTTGGAGAAGTTCATCAGCTTGTCGCGGCCGTGGAGCCAAAGCATGGAGCCGCCGAGGGCGATCCGGAGCAGGAAGAGCCCGAAGGCAGGGCTTTGCGGGAGGAAATCGAGGTTCAGGAGTTTGCGGAGTGCGTTCATGGCGCGGGCGAGGTTCGGTCGGCGGGCAGCCGACGCAAATCGGCTGGAAACGCAACGGCAGATTCGAGGGGGCGCATCTTGGGGCACCGTCCCCGCCTCCCTCTCCTCCACTCGGTGGAGGTGAGGGTTGGGGAGAGGAGGCAACTTGGAAAACCCGCGACGCTTCGTTGTGCACCCCCTCTCTCCGCGCTCCGCTGCGGGGAGAGGGAGCAAACAACCCGGGGCACTGCCAAGATGCGCCCGGATTCGAGCCGGCCCGACTTCCGGGCTTTCGCCGTCGGGCGCGGCTCCCTAGCGTTTCCCGGCATGCGATTTCTCCTCTTTTTCGCCTGGTGGGCCGCGCTGGTCGCGGTGGCCCAGGGTCCGCGCGGCTACTACCGCCAACCGGCCCTGCACGGCGAGGCGATCATCTTTGTGGCCGAGGGCGATCTCTGGCGGGTGCCGGTGAAGGGGGGCACGGCCCAGCGGCTGACGTCCCATCCCGGTTCCGAGTCGTCGCCGGCGATCTCACCCGACGGCACCACGCTCGCGTTCGCGGCGGAATACGAGGGGCCGACGGAGATATACACCATGCCGCTCGGCGGCGGAGCGCCCACGCGGCATACGTTCGATGCGGCCGATGGCCGGGTCGTCGGCTGGACGCCGGAGGGCCGGGTGCTCTTCCGCACGATGAAGTTCTCCACGCTGCCGAACTCGCAGCTGGTCAGCCTCGATCCCAAGACGGGCGAACGCCGGGTGCTGCCGTTGGCGCAGGCGTCGGAAGGCGTGTTCGGCGGGGACGGAAAGACGCTCTACTTCACGCGCCTGCCGAAGCAGTCGAGCAGCACCAAACGCTACGAGGGCGGCTGGATCGAGAATCTCTGGCGCTTCCGCGAGGGCGACGCCGAAGCCGAACCTCTCGCCCGTGACTTCAAGGGCACAAGCCGCAATCCCATGTGGTGGCGCGACCGCGTCCATTTCGTCAGCGACCGCGACGGCGTGATGAACCTGTGGTCGATGAAACCGGATGGCACCGACCTGAAACAGCTGACGAAGCACACCGGCTTCGATCTCGCGACGGCCTCGTTGCACGACGGCCGGATTGCCTACGCCCGGGCCGGCGACCTGCATGTGTTCGACCTCGCCAGCGGCCGCGACACACAGCTGGCGGTGACCCTGGCGTCCGATTTCGACCAGCAGCGCGAGAAGTGGGTGAAGAAGCCGCTGGAGTATCTGACCGCGGCTCACTTGTCGCCGACCGGTGACCGCCTGGCACTGACGGCGCGCGGACAGGTCTTCGTGGCCCCGTTGGAGTCCGGCCGCTTCGTGGAAGTTCCGCGCAAGGCCGATGTGCGTTACCGCGAGGCGCGTTTCCTGCCGGACGGGAAGAACCTGCTCGTGCAGTCCGACGAGAGCGGCGAGATCGAGTTCTGGAAAATGCCCGCGAACGGGCTCGCCGGACCCACCGCGCTGACGACCAACGGCACCGTCTTCCGCCATGCCGGCCAGCCTTCGCCCGACGGCAAGCGCCTCGCGTGGGGCGACAAGGACTTGAAACTGTGGGTCCACGACTTCGACACCGGTCTGACCACAACGGTGGCCGAGGGGCGCACCGACGATCTCACCGACTTCGCGTGGTCGCCCGACAGCCGCTGGCTCGCCTACGTGCAGGCCGCCGCGAACGGCTATCCGCAGATTCACCTCTTCAACGTCACCGACGGCACGCGCGCCACCGTGACCAGCGACCGCGTGGACAGCTACAGCCCGGCATGGTCGCCCGATGGCAAGTGGCTCTATTTCCTCAGCGACCGCGAGCTGCGTTCGCTCGTCGGCAGCCCGTGGGGCCCGCGCCAGCCCGAACCGCACTTCACCGAGACGACCAAACTCTACGCGGTCGCGCTGAAGGCCGGTCTGCGTTCGCCGTTTCTGCCGAAGGAGGAGGGGAACGGCGAAGACGCGAAGCCCGCGAAGGAGGAGCCGGCGAAGTCGGAAGCCGGAACTCGTAAGGTGGAGGCAGAGAAGCCGAACCCGGAAACGAATGCGCCCAGCGGAAAACTCCCTGCGACCGCGGAAACCAAGACCAATCAGCCCCCCGCCGGAGTGACCGTGGCGATTGACCTCGACGGTCTCGCGACACGCCTGCACGAGCTGCCCGTGCCGGCGGGCAACTACAGCCGTCTGGAAGCGACGGCGAAGCACCTGCTCTGGGTCGCCAGCGATACCGGCTTCGGCGCCAAGAGCCACCTGCGCCAGTTGGAGATCACCCACAAGGATCCCAAGCCCAAGACGCTGGTCGAGGACCTCGGCAGCTACGAACTGTCCGGCGACGGCAAGAAGCTGCTCGTCCGCAAGGGCGACAGTTTCTTCGTCATCGCGAGCGACGCGGGCGCCCCGGCCAAGCTCGACGAGAAGTTTGACCTCGGCGGCTGGACCTTCGCCCTGACGCCGCGTGAGGAATGGCGCCAGATCTTCACCGAGTCATGGCGGATGCTGCGGGATTACTTCTACGACCGCGGCATGCACGGACTCGACTGGCGCGCGGTCCACGCCAAATACCTTCCGCTGGTGGACCGCGTGAGCGAGCGCAACGAGCTCAGCGAGGTCATCGCCGAGATGGTCGGCGAGCTGTCCACGCTGCACATCTACGTGCGCTACGGCGACGATCGCGACGGTCCCGACCAGATCAAGCCCGCCTCGCTCGGCGCCCGTTTCGCCCGGGATGAGGCTGCCGGCGGCTGGCGGGTGGAACACCTCTTCGAGACTGACCCCGAATATCCCGACGACCTCCCGCCCCTGCGCCGGCCCGGCGTGGACGTGCAGGAAGGCGATGTTCTGACCGCCATCAACGGCCGCCCCACTCTCGCCGTGCCGCAGCTCGACCAACTGCTCCGCAACCAGACCGGCAAACCCGTGCTGCTCGACGTGAAGCCCGGCGGCACGAACGCGGTCCGGCAGGTCACCGTGAAGCCCGTTAGCACCGACGCCGACGCCGAGCTGCGCTACGACGAATGGGAGTTCACCCGGCGCCGGACGGTGGAGCGGCTGGCGACCAACCAGATCGGCTATGTCCATCTGCGGGCGATGGGCGCGGATAACATGGCCGAGTGGGCGCGGGAGTATTATCCCGTGTTCAACCGCCCGGCCCTCATCATCGACGTGCGCCACAATCGCGGCGGCAACATCGACTCGTGGATTCTCAACCGGCTGCTCCGCAAGGCGTGGTTCTTCTGGCAGCCGCGCGTGGGCGATCCGGCCTGGAACATGCAGCAGGCCTTCCGCGGCCACATCGTCGTGCTCTGCAACGAGCGCACCGCGAGTGACGGCGAGGCGTTCGCCGAGGGCTTCCGCCGGCTCGGGCTCGGCAAGGTCATCGGCACCCGCACCTGGGGTGGCGAAATCTGGCTCAGCGCGCGCCGCTGGCTCGTGGACAGCGGCATGGCGACTGCCGCGGAGACCGGCGTCTACGGCCCCGAAGGCTCGTGGCTGATCGAAGGTCACGGCGTGGACCCCGACGTGGTGGTGGACAATCTGCCGCACGCCACCTTCAACGGCCGCGACGCGCAGCTCGAAGCCGCGGTGAAGCACCTTCAGGAACTCATCGCCAAGGACCCACGTCCCGTGCCGCCCGCGCCGAAGTATCCGGACAAGCGGTTCCCGAAGTGAACCGGAGAACAACGCCATGAACGTTGAAGCGCCGGTCTATTGGGTCATCCCGGGCAAGTTGGCCGGGATGCCGTTTCCATTCCTCCATCCCGACCGACGGATCATCGGGGGCAAGCCGTTGGAGGCCGCCGACGATGACTTGCCGCTGCTGCATCAGGCCGGCATCCGGGGCGTTGTTTCGTTGGTCAACAATCCGTCCGATGCGGGTCCCTTTCGGGATGCCGGCTTCGACTTTCTCTGCCTGCCGGTTCCCGATGGGCGGCCACCGACGCCGGAGCAGGTGGACGAATTCGTCGGCTTTGCCGACCGCTGTCACCAGGCGGGCCAGGCCGTGGTGGTCCACTGTCATGCGGGGTTGGGCCGGACCGGAACCATGCTGGCGGCGTTTCTGATCCGGAAAGGTGCGAGTGCGGCCCAGGCGATTGACCGGGTGCGCGCGGCGGAACCGGCCGCCATCGAAACCCGTCGCCAGTTGGAGTTTCTGGGCGAACTGGCGATTCGCAGCCGGCAAGGAACCGATGCCGCCGGCGAACTCGGGTGAGCGATGGGCTTGAATGGAGGGGAAAATGCCGACGAAACGGAGGGTTTGGACCGCCAGCTACGCCGCCGGTGCGGCGATGTGCCTCGGGCATGGATTCGCAAGTCTGGACCCGGCGAAGACCGCCGGGACGAATGCGGATTGGATCCTCGTGACCCTCTGTCTCGTTCCCGGACTTGTGTTGCCCGTGGCGACTGTCAGGCAGGCGGAGAAACGGGGGGGGTGACGGTTTTTCGTCGGCCGTCGCTGGATCGCCACCCGTTTGGCTGGTGGCGGGACCCGCTGCAGGCCGGACGCGTCACGCTGGTTGCCACGGCGCTTTGGTCCGCCGGTGCGGTGTGTGCGCTTCCCCGGGCCGACCACCGCGGCACGATGATTTTCTGGGTGCTCGTGGCCTGGTCGGCGGGGATGTTCATCGGAGAACGGATCGTCTTCCGCCGACTGGGTGACCGGATCGTCTAAACGATCCGGCTGCCCGTTCACTTCTCCGCCGAAACGCAGGTCATTGCGTTCCCCGTCCGTTCACTTCTTCGGCTGCGTCACCCCGGGCCAGGTGTCGGTGCGGAACGGCGACGCCGGCAAATCGTCGCTGTTCGCGAGGTTGATCACCGGATTGTCGTTCCAGCCGAAGCGCACGGCCACGGGCTGCTTCACGGCGTCGGCGCGAACGACCAGCTTGGTTCTGGTGCGGCTGTTCACGGTGGCCGGGTGAAACTTCCGGTCTTCGCCGGCCACGGTGAAGCCGGTGAGGGCTGCGCCGTCGAGCGCCTTCAGACCGGTTCCGACATCGCGGAAAGTGAGTTCGATGGCGTCGCCCTTCACCGTGGAGGATTTCAGGCGCGGCCCGTGCGCGAGGATCTTCTCGCCGTAAACCTGGGCGCGGGCGAGCCGGGCGAGGCGTTCGCCCACTGGCTTCTTCTTGGTGGGATGGATGTCGTCCTTGTCGCCCACGTCGGTGATCACGGCGACGTCGACATTCGGCAGCGTCTGGGCGACGTGGTTCTGGGCCTCGCGGAGTTCCGCCCAGTCGCTCTCGCCGATCTCGGAGGCGATGACCGCGAGATCCCGCTTCCGGTTCTTGTCCCAGGGCGCCAGCTGGACGGCATAGAACGGGAAGCTCCCCTGCCCCCAGTCGCGGCGCCAGTTGCGGATCATGTCGGCGAAGAGGCTTCGATACTGCCAGGCGCGGCCGGCGTTGGACTCGCCCTGGTACCAGATGGCGCCCCGGATGCCGTATGGGATGAGGTTGGCGATCATGCCGCCGTAGAGTTCTCCGGGATTCCATGGCTGTCCGGGACGCCCCTCCTTGAACTCAGTCCCCTTCGCGGCGGCGTCGGCCTTGCGCTTCTCCCACGCGCTGACGGATTCGGACCAGGCGTTCTGCGACTTCACCGCCGGGGCGATGATCTTCGCCGCGTACTCGGCGTCGTCCTCCAGCACCGCCCGACGCATCCAGACCTCGGCCGGCGACCCACCCCAGCTGGTGTGGATCATGCCGATCGGCACGCCCGGCAGGGCCTTCGCGAGGTCGCGTCCGAAATAGTAGCCCACGGCGGAGAAATCCGCGACCGTCGCCGGCGTGCAGACGTTCCCCTTCGCCACCACCCGCTCCTGGGGCGTGGCCGAGGTGGTGCGCTTCACCGCCAGCTCACGGAACAACGGATAGTTTCCCGCGATGATCTCGGCCGG
>CAIWAH010000213.1 GCA_903910585.1 uncultured Verrucomicrobiota bacterium | reverse complement strand
TGACCGGATATGCTCCCGAGGAATTGGTGGGCGCCTCGGTGCGGATCCTCAAGTCGGGCGCTCAGGACTCGGCGTTTTACCGCAACCTTTGGGAGACCGTTCTGGGCGGCAACGTGTGGCAGGGGGAGATCATCAACCGGCGCAAGGACGGCACGCTTTACAACGAAGAGACAACCATCACACCGGTGCGCGACGAGTCCGGCAAGGTCTCCCACTTCATTTCCATCAAGCAGGACATCACCTCGCGGAAACAGGTGGAACTTCAGTATCTGCGCGCCCAGCGGATGGAGGGAATCGGGCTGCTGGCCAGCGGCATTGCCCATGACCTCAACAACGTCCTCGCGCCGGTGCTGCTCTCCATTGAGCTGCTGCAGGCCATGCATCAGGACGCCGACACCCAGGAGATTCTGCATACGGTCGAGCAGTCGGCCCGCCGGGGAGCCGACATCGTCCGGCAAGTGCTCACCTTTGCCCGGGGCGTGAAGGGCGAGCGGATTCCGCTCCAATCGAAGCATCTGGTGAAGGACATCGTCCGGGTGGCCAAGGAAACCTTTCCCAAGAACATCGAGGTCCATGTCCGCATGGACACCGAAGTCGCCAATGTGGAAGGCGACCCGACCCAGATTCATCAGGTGCTGCTCAACCTGGCGGTCAATGCCCGCGACGCCATCCCGGACGGGGGCCGGATCACCCTCAGCGCCCACAATGTGCAGGTCCGGGAGGCGCTGCCCGCGATCAACGGCACGATTCCGTCGGGGGAATATGTCGTGCTGGGCGTGAAGGACACGGGAATCGGCATTGCCGCGGAGAACCATCCCCGGATCTTCGAACCGTTCTTCACCACGAAGTCGGCCAACAAGGGAACGGGTCTGGGGTTGCCCACCGCGTTGGGGATCGTGAAGAGCCACAACGGCTTCTTCCGGGTCGTCAGCGAGCCGGGGAAAGGCGCGGAATTCCTCGTCTATCTGCCTACCTGCCATCGGGACGAATCGAGCCCGGCACCGCCCGCGACCGTCGCGCCGCGCGGCAATGGCGAGACCGTGCTGGTGGTGGATGACGAACCGGGCATTCGGTCCATTACCTCGGAAATCCTGTCGCGTCACGGCTACCGCGTGCTGATCGCCGCCGACGGCACCGATGCCATGGCCTTGGTCGCCCAACACCGCAGCAAGGTCGAGGTGGTCGTGACCGACGTGATGATGCCCCATATGGACGGCGTGGCGCTCGTTCGCAGCCTTCGGAAATTGGCTCCCAATACCCGGGTCATCGCCTTCAGCGGGCTCTCCAAGGATCCAACCTTGGCGCCGAAAATCGAGGAGCTGCGCCGGTTGGGATTGCCGCCGGTTTTGAGCAAGCCCCTCGCGGCGCCGGAACTGCTCATGGCGGTCCACGAGGTGCTCAATTCCTCCCCGCAGACGGCCTAGCGGCGGAGGTGGGCCAACACCTTGCCGGGGAAATGGGGCAGGGCCTTGAGGACTTCCACCGCCATCCGGGGCGACATCTCGCTCGGCACGGTGGCGACGAGATACGCGCGCGGATGCACCAGGTCCACCGGCCAGTCGCGATGCGCGGCCACGGCCGCGGGAAAGTCGTTCAGCCGTTCGCGACGGATGAATACCAGCAGGTTTTGCCGATACCACCAGGCCACGCGTTCATCCGCCCAAATCTGGTGCCGCACGCAATCGACGAGGGCGAATCCCTGCGCTTGAAACCGGGCTACCCAGCAGCATTGCCACTGTTCGTTGACGTGGTGGGTTCCACCCTGTCCAGGCACCGCGGCCGAAAAAACGATGGCGTCGCCCAACTGGCAGAGATCGGCGACAAATGAATCTGCGCGGGCGGGATCCAAGTGCTCCGCTACCTCCAGACAGTTCACCAGGTCGAACCGGCGTCCAAGTCGGAGGGGTTCGGCGAGGTTCGCCCGCTGGAACGAGGCCACGGGTATCAGCAACTGGTCCGGCTGCACCACATGGCCATCAATGCCCAGCACTTCGCAGCCGGCGGCCTGATATTCCCGGGCCCAAGTGCCGGAGCCGCAGCCGACATCCACCACCGACTTCGCCGGCAACAGTTTGAGCACCAGCGGGACCACTGCGCGGGCCGAGGAGGCGGAGTCCTCTTTCAGACCTTCGTAATAGCGGGTGGAATAGGGCGATGCCATGGGCTGGAGTCTTGTCGGCGGAGGCGGAGGCTGACGAGCCGGAAACGGGCGAGTCAAAGCCGAAGGCCGGCGAACGGGCTGTTGAGACCGGTCGCCATTGGGGCGGAGTCAAGCACCTCCCGGAGGTAAAGCGTGGCCGATTCCACGTCCTGAACGCTCTTTGGCAGGGTCGTGCCGGCGGCGTTGGGGTGACCGCCTCCCTGGAGTTTGGCGGCAACGCCCAAAGCCTCGCCGTTGAGGCTGCGGAAGCTGACCACAATCGTGCGGTTCGACTTCGGAAAGTAGGTCGCGAGCACCTTGAAGGGCGTTGCACCCCGCTCCAGCAGATGGTGGACGATGAGATTCGTGTTGCCGACCGTGGTGTGAACGACGCCGACCTCGGGCGAAATCCGCTCCACGTGAGCCCGGCTCCATTCGTAACCCAGCGGATCCTCCACCCGTCGCTTCACCGCCATCACTTCAAGCAGCGGATGGTCGAGCAGGCGCTCCAGTTCTCCGCCGATCAGGTCGTGCATGTGCCAGAAACCGTAGGTCTTGACGAGATTCGCATAGTCGCAGGCCAGCTCGAATTCCGGGTCGCGACGCAGCCACAGGTCACCGATGTTCGTCAGCTGGACTAATCGGTCCAAAGCCGCTGAACCGATTCCGGCTGCCTGACAAAGCTCGTAACAGAGCAATGACGCCGATTTGGAGGAATCATGGATCAGCTGCGCCTTTTGGGCCGCGACCGAAGTGGTGTGGTGATCGATGACCACCCAACCCGAACGGTCGAGGCGGCTTTCAAACGTGAAGTCGGTCACCCAGGCGCAGCGTTCATTCATCGGCCGCATCTTCCAGCCCTGATAGTTCCAGGCCTGCAGTAGGACCTCGGCGCCGTGGAGGGTCTTGGCCAGCCGGCGGAGCAGGCCGCCGGCGACCAGGCCGTCGAGATCGCTTTCATGGGTGCAGATGACATCAGGCTTCGGCAGCGACATGAAATCAGGGTAAGCAGGCCCCGGGCGAAGGGAAGCCGCGAGTGCCGGGGGCGGCGGACCGCGCTTCAAGATTGGCTCGCCGGCCGGCAGCCGGCACGCTGTCCCGGCGAATGGCAGTCTTTTTTGATACCCACGCTCACCTCGATTTTCCGGATTTCGAGCCCGACTTGGACGCGGTCGTCGCGCGCGCGGAAGCCGCGGGCATCACCCGGATGATTACCATCGGCACCACGATGGAATCCAGCCGGCGCGCCGTTGCCCTGGCGCAGCGGTTTCCCGGCGTATTTGCCGCGGTCGGGTGGCATCCGGGACACGCCGATGAGGCCCCGGACGATTTTCGGATGGAGCTGCGGGACCTCGCCCGGTCGCCCAAGGTTGTGGCGATTGGCGAGTGCGGCCTCGACTACTACCGGTTGCCCGGAAAAACCGGCGGCTCAGCCGAGGCCGACGCCCAGATCAAGGCGAAGCAGCGCCGGGTCTTCCTTCAGCAAATCGAAGTGGCCGCCGACTTGGGACTCAATCTCGTCATCCATACGCGCGAGTCATTTGCCGATACCTTGACGATGCTGACACCAGCAGCGTCTGCGGTGCGGGGAGTGTTCCATTGCTTCATCGGCACCCCGGAGGAAATGAGCCAGGTGATCGCCCTGCGGTCACTGGTCAGCTTTACCGGAATAGCGACCTTCAAGAACGCGGCGGCCGTCAGGGAATCATTGGCGGCGTGTCCGGCCGGCAAATTCATGCTCGAAACCGATTGCCCCTTCCTGGCACCGGTTCCTTTTCGGGGAAAACGGTGCGAACCGGCTTATATTCAGGATCTTGCGGCGTCGGTGGCGCTCCTCCGCAAAGAGTCGCCCGACCAGCTCGGTGAACACACTTGCCAGACGGCCCGGGAGTTTTTCCACGGGCTCGCCTGACCGGGCCCCTGTCGGCGGAGCGGCCGAAACCCACGCTTGACGCTGCTTTGTGCGGAAATCTAGGGTCAGACACGTAAACGTCTTGCTGGCCGGCGATTGGCGCCACGAAGAAGTCGGTTTCCCAACCGACTTTTTTGTTACCCCCGTGAGACGACGGCGGTTGACGATATGAACGCGGAACTTTTGGCAATTCTTGATTACTGGGAGCGGGAAAAGGGCATCAGCAAAGATGTCCTGCTGACCGCTGTGCAGGAGTCCCTGATGATGGCGGCCAAAAAGGCGGTGGGTCCCGCCCGCGAACTGCGGGTGAACATCGATCCCCGCTCCGGTGACATTTCCGCGTGGGCCAAACTCATGGTCGCCGACCGCGTCGTCTCGAAGCACGACCAAATCACCCCGTTTGACGCCCGCCGCCGGGGGCATCCCGAGGCAAAGGTCGGCGACGAGGTGGAAGTCGAGGTCACGCCGGCCGGTTTCGGGCGCATTGCGGCGCAGTATGCGAAGCAGGCTTTGATGTCGCAGCTGCGGAAAGCCGAGAAGGCGATGATCTTCGACGAGTTCAAGGACCGCGTCGGCGACATCGTGAACGGCACTGTGCGGCGTTTCGAGAAGTCCGACGTCGTCTTGGACCTCGGGAAATTCGAGGCGGTGCTTCCCAACCGGGAACGGGTGCCGACCGAAGAATACCAGATCGGCGAGCGCATCCGCTGTTTCGTGAAGGACGTGGTCCAGACGATCCACGGCCCGGAAATTCTCCTGACCCGCGCCGACCCCCAGTTTGTTCTCAAGCTGTTCAGACTGGAAGTCGCCGAACTGAATGACGGCACCATCGAGGTGAAAGCCATCGCGCGGGAGCCCGGTTTTCGCACCAAGCTGGCGGTGTATTCCCGCGATCCCAAGGTGGATCCAGTGGGCGCGTGCGTGGGCCTTCGTGGTCAGCGCGTGAAAAACATCGTCCGCGAGCTCAACAACGAGAAGGTGGACATCATCCCCTGGTCGGCCGACATCAAGGCCTACGTCGCCAAAGCCCTTGACCCGGCCAAGGTGAAGTCATTCCGCGTGGATGAAGGTTCGAAGCGTATCCTGGTGACCACCACGCCGGACCAGCTGCCCTTGGCGGTCGGCAAGCGGGGACAAAACGCCCGTCTCGCCTCCCGATTGACGGGCTGGCAGATTGACATCGAGGCCGAGGCGGAAGTGTCCGGCTTTGAGGCAAAGGTGGATCACGCGGTCCACGAGTTCACGGCGGTTCCTGGAATCTCCGAAGTCCATGCCCGGGTGTTGGTCAACATGGGATTCCACAGTGTCGAGGACCTGTTGGAAGCCGAGGTCGGCGACTTGGCGGGCGTGCCGGAGATCGGCGATGCCGCCACGACAATTTTGGAAGCAGCTCGCGGCGAAGTGGTTCGCCGACAGGCTGAAGGCGGCGGCGCCAATGGCGCCGGTCCGCTTGCGTAAACAATCAACAGACGGTTTCACAGAAACCGCCCCGCCCATTTTCGGCCTAGCCAAGCCGGGGCGGGGCGGTTGGATTTGCAGAGTTTTCAGATATGCCCGTTCGCATCTACGAGATCGCCAAGGAACTCAGCCTCGAGAGCAAGTTCGTGCTCGCCAAGGCCAAGGAACTGGGCATTGCCGCCGCCAAGGTGCCGTCGAGCTCGCTCGACAAGATCACCGCGGAATACCTCAAGGAGCAGCTCCTGCCGCTGGCGCCCGGCGCCTCGGCCAGCTCGACCGAAGCGTCCGCACCGGCGCCGACACCGCCGGTTGCCGAGGACCGGCCGGTAATCATTGTGCCACCGGCCCCGGTGCCGGTGCCCGAGGCGGTCGCCCCCGCCCCGGCCGAAGAATTTGAACCGGCACCTTCCCCTGAAGAATTGCCGACGCCGGAAGAACCGACTGAACCAGAACCGGTGGCAGCCGTTCCGGAGACGCCGGTCGTTACCGCTCCGGCCCCGGTGCCGGACACCAAGCCGGCGCCACCGCCGGAGGTTTCCGCGGTTCCGCCCGCGCCAAAACCGACGCCGCCACCGGCTGCGCCGCCGGCTCCCGCTCCCGCGGAACCCCCGAAATCGCAGATCGGCCAATTGGTCGGCCGGATCAACTTGGGCAACCGGTATGAAGGGCGGGCGGGTGGCGCCACGCCGCCGCAACGTCCGGCCCCGGCTCCAGCTCCGCAACGTCCCGGCATGGGGCGCCCCGATGATCGTCGGGGTCCGGGCGGCCCGATGCAGGGCGGTCAGCGTTCCCAGTTTCCCAACCGTCCCGGTCAGGGGCAGGGTCAGGGGCAGGGTTGGGGGCAACGGCCCGGATTCAACCGTCCTGGTCAGGGCCCCGGGCCGGGCGCAGGTGGTCCCAAGCCGCCCGCGCGTCCGGCGGCTCCGGCCCGCCCGGCGCTGGCGGCGGATGCCCCCAGCATCATCATGAAGCCGCCCATCATTGTCCGCGAACTCGCGGAGAAGATGGGAAAGAAGCCGTTCCAGGTCATCGCGGACCTGATGGCGATGGGCGCCTTTGTGACGGTCAATCAGACGATTGATCCGGAACTCGCCCAGAAGGTCTGTGCGAAAAACAACATCCGGTTCGACACCGAGAAACGGAATCTGGAGGCCCATCAGGTCAACGTTCCGCAGCGGGAACAGAAGCTTGAGCTGGACCAGGACGACAAGCTGGAGGATCTGTGTCCCCGCGCCCCGGTGATCACGATCATGGGGCACGTTGACCACGGCAAGACGTCGCTCCTGGATGTCATCCGCAAGGCCAATGTGGTGGCGGGTGAAGCCGGTGGTATCACCCAGCCCATCGGTGCCTACACGATTTCCTCTCCGCACCCCAACACCGGCGAACTGCAGCAACTGACCTTCCTCGACACGCCGGGTCATGCGGCGTTTTCCGCGATGCGGGCGCGCGGTGCCAACGTCACGGACGTCGTGATCCTCGTGGTGGCTGCGACCGACGGCGTGATGCCGCAGACCCTTGAGGCGCTGTCCCACGCGAAGGTCGCCAAAGTTCCGATCATCGTCGCGGTCAACAAGTGCGATCACCCCAACGCGAACCCGATGAAGGTTCGCCAGCAGCTGCAGGAAAAGGGCCTCGTTCCCGACGATTGGGGCGGTGACACCCTGTATGTGGACTGCTCGGCGCACACCAAGCAGGGCATCGACAAGCTCATTGACTCCATCCTGCTGCAGGCCGAATTGCTCGAACTCAAGGCCAACCCCAACCGGAAGGCCAAGGGCAACGTGATCGAGTCCGGGGTCGAAGCCGGCGGACCGGTCGCGACCGTGCTGGTGCGCAAGGGCACCTTGCGGGTCGGCGACGTCATCATCTGCGGCGAACATTACGGCCGGGTCCGTGCCATGATGAACGAGGAGGGCCAGCGCCTGAAGGAGGCGATTCCTTCCGTGGCCGTCCGCGTTCTGGGGCTTAACGGTGTTCCCGAAGCCGGTTCCGAATTCAGCGCCGTGGACAACGAGAAGGCGGCGCGCGTCCTGACCGAGGAACGGTTCGAGGCCCGCAAGAAGGTGGAACTCGACGGCGGACGCCAGCGTCGGGTGTCTCTGGAAGACATTTTCGGCGGCATCAAGGATGCCACCGCGAAGGTGCTCAAGGTCATCGTCAAGGCGGACACCCAGGGGTCGGTCGAGGCGATCGCCGAGGCGCTTCGCAAGATCGACTCGAGCAAGGTTTCGCTGGAGATCATTCGCGATGCCGTGGGCGCGGTCACGGTGGACGACATCATGCTGGCGGCTTCGGCCGACGCGGTGGTGTTGGGATTCCACACCCGCGTGGACAACAGCGCGGCGGAGGCGGCGAAACGCGAGGGCATCCAGATCAAGCTTTACGCCATCATCTACGAGCTGATCGACCAGGTGAAGGATGCCATGGCCGGCCTGCTGGATCCGCTGCTCAAGGAGGTCGTCATCGGCCAGGCGGAGGTCCGCAAGGTGTTCGAGCTCTCCAAGGGCGGAAAGGTTGCCGGCTGCTACGTGTCGAACGGCAAGCTCCTCCGGGGCAAGATGCGCGTGCGCCGCAAGACCCACCTCATCTACGAAGGCGTCTCCCTCACGCTCAAGCGGTTTCAGGACGAGGTCAACGAAGTGCGGGCCGGCATGGAATGCGGTGTCCGCCTCGATGGCTTTGATGACTATCTGGAGACCGACATCATCGAGTGCTACACCGTCGAGAAGGTGGCGCAGTTGCTCTGAGCCACGGCCGCCATGCGCCCAGAATCATCTCCCAGCCGGCGGGTTGCCCGCGTCAAGGAACTGCTCCGGCAGGAAATCGCCGAGGCGGTGCGGCGTGAGTTCAATCTGGAGGAAGTCGGCCTGCTGACCGTCAACGACGTGGGCGTATCCCGCGATTTGCGGTCGGCGATCGTCTTCCTCGGCCATGTGGGCACCAAGTCCCAGCGCAAGCGTGCGGACGAACTCGTTGGGGAGCGCGCCAAGCTCATCCAATCCATCGTCGGCGGGGGCGTCCGGATGAAGTTCACCCCGGAACTCCGTTTCCAGATCGATGATTCCGTGGCGGAGGGCAACCGCGTGATCGCCCTGTTGGATCAGCTGGAAGCATCCCAAAGCGCTCCGTCCGATCCGCCCGCCCGCTGATTGACCCGTCCTCGTTTCGCCGAATGAAGTCTGTTCCCAAGACGGTCGAACGCATCCTGGAGCTGATTGACGGGGCCAAGACCATCTGTGTGGTGGGCCACGTCCGGCCCGACGGCGACTGCGTCGGCAGCCAGCTCGGGCTCGCCTTGGCGCTCGAAGGTGCCGGCAAGGAAGTGACGGTCTGGAACCAGGACCCGATGCCCGACAAGCTGCGGTTCCTGGACCCGGACCGGCGCCTCGCGAGGCCGAAGGCCGGCCAGAAGTTCGATCTCGTGATCGCGACCGATTGCGCCAGCGCCGAACGGCTCGGCCGCGTGGGCGAGCACATCGGCGAACGCGGCTGCCTCGTCAACATCGACCATCACGCCAGCAACACCCGCTATGGCGATGTGAACTGGATTTCGCCGCGGGAACCTTCGACGGGCGAATTGATCTTCGATCTCTGCGGATGGGCCGGCTGGAAGATCACCCAGCCGATCGCCGACTGCCTGTTCGCGGCCATCAGCACCGACACCGGATCGTTCCAGTATCCGTCGGTGGTTCCCGAGACACTGCACACCGCGGCCGAACTGGTGGAGCGGGGGGCGGATCTCGGTCACATCTGCCAGGAGATCTACCAGAGTTTCCCGCTCACGCGGGTCCGGTTGCTGCGCCATGTTTACAGCACGTTTCGCCTGATCCACGACGGCCGAACCGCCTACTTCTGGCTGAAGCGGGCCAACTATGCCCGGGCCGGTGCGGACATCGAGGAAAGCGAGGGGCTGATTGACCACATCCGCGCGATCGAGGGCGTGCAGGTCGCCGTCGTGTTCGAAGAGGCCGACGCCGAACTCACCCGCATCAGCCTGCGGAGCAAGACTGACGCGGTGAACGTCAGCGACATCGCCGCCCTGTTTGGCGGGGGCGGACACAAGGCGGCCGCCGGCGCCCGGGTGCAGGGCAAGCCGCTTTCGGCCCAACGCCGGGTGCTCGGAGCGGTCAAGCGCGCCCTCGCCGGCAAACCGCTCAAGTGATTCCGGATCGTCCGGAAGGCGGCGTGGCCGCCGGCCGGCTTTCCCTTTTCCATTTACCGACAGCATGAAGGAACCCTTTGGCCCGCTCGACGGGGCTCTCGTCATCGACAAACCGGCCGAGTGGACCTCCCACGACGTCGTCGCCAAGATCCGCGGCCATTTCCGCCTCGAGAAGGTCGGGCACTGCGGCACCTTGGATCCGATGGCGACAGGTCTGCTCATCCTCGTGGTGGGCAAGGCTACCAAGCTTTCGGAACGCCTGATGGCCGCGGACAAGGTCTATGACGGCACCCTGCGTCTGGGCGAAACGACCGACAGTTACGACGCGGACGGCGAGATCACGGAGACCCGGCCGGTTCCGCAGCTGACGCTGGAAGAACTCAACGCGGCGGCCGCGAAGTTCCTCGGCGATCTGCTGCAGGTTCCCCCGATGGTGAGCGCCAAGAAGATCGACGGCGTGCCGCTCTACAAGCTGGCCCGCAAGGGACAGGAAGTTTACCGCGAAGCCCGGCCGGTGCACATTTACAGCTACCGGTTCGACGAATACGAGGACCCCTTCGCCTATTTCCGGGTCAGCTGCACCAAGGGCACCTACGTTCGCAGCCTGGCCCACGATTTGGGTCAGGCCCTCGGCTGTGGCGCCCACCTCACTGCCCTCCGGCGGGTCGCCTCCGGCAAGTTCGACATCGCGGATGCGATGCCTCTTGAGGAGGTCCTGCAATTCTCGAAAGAAGAGCTGATCGCCAGCGTCATCCCGATGCTGGACCTCAAACGCTACGAGTAGCGGTGCCCGGCCCGACCCTTCCCGCAGCATGACCGTCGCCCGCAGCTTCGCCGACCTGCCGCCCTCTCCCCGCGGGACCTGCGTGGCCTTGGGCATGTTTGATGGTGTTCATCTGGGCCATCAGCACGTCATCCGCTCGGCAATCCTCAGCGCCGCGGCGTTCGGCGCGAAGGCGGTGACGCTGACCTTCGATCCCCATCCCCTCCACGTGGTGCAGCCGGAGCGGGCCCCGCGATTGCTCCAGACGGTGCCGCAGCGGCTGCGGGCCATCGCCGCGCTCGGATGCCAGGCGACGGTGGTGATTCCATTCACGCCGGACTTCGCGCGGCGGACCGGCGAGGAATTCGTCCGTGAACTGGCCGGGGCGGTGTCGCCCCTGCGCTCGGTCAGCGTGGGCGAAGGCTTCAGTTTCGGCCATCGCCGGAGCGGAAACGTGACGGTGCTCGAACAGCTCGGGGCGGAGCTGGGCTTTCGCACCTGTGCCGTGGCGCCGGTTGGCATCGGAGGCGAGGTCGTCAGCAGCTCCCGAATTCGGGAGGCGCTACGACGTGGTCAGCTCGCCGCGGTGGCGGAATTGCTGGGACGGCCCTATGCGTTGGCCGGAGTCGTGCAGCGCGGCGACCAGCTGGCACGTCAGCTCGGCTTCCCGACGGCGAATGTGCCTGCGGATGGTTTGGAGCTTCCGCCCGCGGGCGTTTATGCGGCGCATGTCCGCCGGGTCCGCGACGGACAGGGGTATCCGGGGGTGCTCAACCTCGGTGTGCGGCCGACCGTGACCGGCGGTCTCGCGGAGCCGCGTCTCGAGGTGCACCTGTTTGGCTTTGAGGGCGACCTCTACGGCGAGGAGATCGAGGTGGAGTTCGCGTCCCAATTGCGGGGCGAGCAGCGTTTTCCCGATCTGGAATCGCTGCGTCGCCAGATCGCGCTGGATGCGGAAGCCGCTCGCGCATTCTTGCGGGCGTGACAGCGGCCTGCTTTTGCGCCGGGTCGTCAGTGCCGCTGCAACCGCCCTGCTCTGGTTTCCGCCGCACCGCGGATTGCTGACCGACAGCCGCCGGAGCCCGAACATCAGCAGTGACTCAGGGCTTCCAATCCGGGGCCCGCAAGCCAAGCCTTGCTTCGGCTCGGCTTCCGGCCGACGGAACCATGACGCTGCTCGAATACGCCCTGCTCGCCCTGAGCTCGCTGTTCGTGATCATTGATCCCGATCGCGACGGTGCTGGGCATTCAACAGAATCCCACCGCATCGTCGGGCACCAACTCGACTGGCGTAGCCTAAATCGAGGACCCATGATTATTCGATTCAGTCGTCCAGCAAACTCCCAAAAGGATTTCATTCGGCTGCTATCAAAGAAGCGGCTAGACCTGCCGACGCTCACTGTGCCGGACGCTGTCGATGCAATGATCGCGTTTTATCGGACGGTTTACTATCCGATGTGCTGGCGGTTGATGGATGGTGACATGCTCCTCTGCCAGTGGGGAATCTACGATTGGGGGAAAGGCGAGAAGTTTGATTTCAACCTTACTCGGCAGTTTATCGCGTTCGGCGGCTTGGTTGACAACTCGATGAGCCAGATGCGCTTGACCTTCAGGTTCGCGGTGACGAGGGAGTTACAGTCCATACCGAAAGCCAACCGGTGGTTTCAGAACCAGGCTGAGGTCCATGCCTTTAAGAGTTTCGCTCTGGCTGACCAGCTCGTTGCCCAAATGCAATCCCACCATCCACAGGAAATCGAACTGGAATGGGGGTTGGTATGAGCCGGCATCCGTCCCAGTTACACTTGTCCGAATGACGCTGCTCGAATACGCCCTGCTCGCCCTGAGCTCGCTGTTCGTGATCATTGACCCGATCGCGACGGTGCCGGCGTTTCTCGCCATGACACCGGCGGAAACCCCGGAAAGCCGGGTGCGCATGGCGCGGCTCGCGTGTCAGGTGGCGGCGGGCCTGCTGATCGTGTTCGCGTTGCTGGGCCGCTGGCTGTTCCACTTTCTCGGCATCACGATTCCCGCCTTCCAGATGGCCGGCAGCGTGGTGCTGCTGATGATCGCGTTGGACATGCTCAAGGCCGAACGGTCCAAGGCCCAGGAAACTGAAGCGGAAGTCGAGGCCGGCACCGCCAAGGCCGACATCGCGATCACGCCGCTCGCTGTGCCCATGCTGGCCGGGCCGGGCGCGATCTCGACCGTCATCCTGCTGCAGGCGAAGGCGGAGGGCAGTTGGGCCAAGCAGGGGGTCCTGGTCCTGGGCATTCTGGCGGTGGCGGTGGCGAGTTACCTGATCTTTGCGGTGTCGGCGCGGGGCGCGAAATGGCTCAGTCCCATCGCGCTGCGGGTGACCACGCGCATCATGGGCCTGCTGCTGGCCGCGATCGCGATGCAGTTCCTGCTGAACGCCCTCAAGGAACTGAAGCTGGTCAGCTTCCCGGCCGTGTAAGCGACCCGTTGAACGGTGATGCCCTCGCCGAATGGATTGGTGGGGCTGACTCAAGGCCCGTCTGCTGGGTTGCACTTGGCCTCGTGCGCGAGCGGGTTAGCCGCAAAGTGCTGCCGGCATCTTGCCGGCAGCGGCGGCACCGGGGCGCACGGATTGGGCATGGCTGGCGGCGCGGGCCGAAGGCTTCTGGGCGATTGCCCACGCGTGGCGACGTGGCCTCCGGCCAGAGCTGAAGCCCGCACCGGGCTCTCACCGTGGTCAGCCTGCGCCGATTCACGAGGCCTGCCGGTTGAAAACCGGCAGCACTTTGGCGGCCGCCCGGACCCGCACGGTGTCAAGATGCGCCCATCAACGTCAGGACCTACCGCACGCCGCCGATCAGGTATTCCGGGCGTTCGCCGTCTTCGCCGAGCTTGATCGTGGGGAATGCTTTGAGCTGGAATGTGAGCGCAATGGCCCATTCGTCGCCGGCGAGACGGTTGTCGCGGAGGCGCAGGGTCAGGCCGGCGGTCCAACTCCGGAGGTCGCGGTAGAGGGTGTAGTATTGCTCCTCCAGCGTGCCGTCGCGCGCCTCGAAGTGATGGCTGGCCCGCACGGCCCAGTTCTCGTTCAGGCGCAGGACCAGGGCGGAGTAGTAGATGTTGTTGCCGAGCCCGACGGTGGCGAGGTCCTGGCGGAGGAAGCGGTTGCCGAGCGTCCAGTTCCACTGGTCGTTGGGCAGCAGGGTCAGCCGGTGGTTGATCTCGCGCCACCGCTCCTCGTTGATGCCGTAACGGATTTCCGAATTGAGCACGATCCAGGAGCGCGGACTGAAATCGAGGTCGGAGTAGAGGTCGGGAAAGGTGCTTTGGCCGGGGCGGGGATCGAGTCGCCAGTCGGTGTAGAGAGCCCAGTTGAGCACGTTCTCCACCTCGCCCTGACGCTTGGTCTGCACCTTGTTGCGCAGCGCGAACCGCAGGACGTTCTGTGAGTCGATGGCGTCCACCGAGTTGTAGTCGGTGAACTCGATGGGCAGCAGGCGGTAGGTGGGCAGCGTCGTGTCGAACTGCGGCAGGTTGAACGGCCGGGCGTCGGGCTCGGGCACGAACACGTAGTTCACCGACGGTTCGAGGATGTGGCGCGCCCCATCCATCTGGAGCAGCGCACTGTGGGTGTCCTGCCAGACGCGCGAGGCCTTGAAGCTGACTTCGGCCCCCGTGTTGAACAGCCAGCGGTCGCGTTCGCGCAGGTTCAGGTCTTCGGCCTCGCCGTAATGGGTGAAACGTCCGCCGACGCGCGGCGTGACGTTCAGCCAGCCGAAGAAAGTCCAGGGCAGCGTCAACTGGTGATACGTGTCCGCCCGCATCGCCTCGTAATCCGGGCCGACGCCGAGCGGCCCTTTCTGCCGGCGCAGGTAGGCGACCGAGCTTTCGCTGTCGTAGTAAACCGGCGATTCGCCGAGCTGCTGGCGCAGGCCGGTGAGCTTCACGTCCGGCAGGCGTTCGATGGTCTGGTAGAAGTCGTTCACCGCCGGCTGGGCGATGACGTTGAGGCTGAAGTTGTCCCAGAACTGGTTCGCCTCGACGAACGTCTTCGGCTGCGTGTCCGCGCGATACTGGCCTTCGAAGAAATCGCGCTCGATCAACGCGTCGCCCCAGTAGCGCACCACGGCGCGGGCGGTGAAATCCTCCCACGGCGACATGAGGTGCGTGAACGTCGCCCGCTTGCGGTTCTCGGGCACGACGGCGGGATTCAGGTAACCGGTTCCCGGCGCCTCGTCGTGGGCGTAGTAAAAGCTGGCGTCGCCCTTGCCCCATTCCTGGAAGTCGTAACGCAGCTCCGGTCCGCCGGCGACGCCACGCTTGGAGCGGTAGTCGAGGTGCGCGATCGCCTCGAGTTCCGGGGAAAGCTTCAGGTGATACGACATCAGCGCATACGCGCCGAAGAAGCCGCGGTAACCGGGCTGGACGAGCCAGAAATTCGGGTGGGCTTCCTGGCTGCGGGAGTAGTAGGGGAAATACATCACCGGCACGCCGCCGGCGTAGAGCACCGCGTCGCGCGCGATGAGGCGGCGGTCGGCGGACAGCGTCAGGCGGCGGGCGCGGACCTTGTAGCGGGGATCGTGGTAATCCTCAGTGGTGACGATGGCGTTGGTGGCGGTCTGGTTGGTCGCGAGCTGGCCGCCCTGCAGGCCTTCGCCCGCCACGAAGAAGGGCGGCTGGCCCACCCGGAAGCGGTCCGCCTCGATGGTCCTGGCCACGTAGTCGTAGCGCACGCGGTCGCCGCGCCACACCTGGACGTTGCCCTGGGCGTCCCGGCGCTCGATGACGACGTCGCCTTCGGCCATCGCCGAGTGCGTTTCCTGATCCACCGAGACCGTTTTCGCGCGGAGCGAACTGCCCTGAAACCGGACGATAACGCCGTGGCTGGCCGTGGCCCGGCCGGTGGCGCGGTCCAGCTCCACTTCGCCCATGCCGTCGGCGGATTCGATCGTCACCTCCTCGTCGGCCGGGGCGGTGGGGGCCGGCGATTCCGCCGCCCAGGCCAGGCTGGAAGCGGTGAACAGGATCGCGAGACCGAGGGCGGTGAACTTCATGAAGGCGGGCGCACGCTAGCCAACCGCGGAAAGGCGCGCCAAGCGCAAGTTCCCGCGGGTTGGAAGCACGCCTTCAGCCGGAACTGGGTAACCGGGGCGTGCGTGCGCCGGTGCGGGCTCACGACCCAAATCCGTAATCCCCCCGACCGGGCACCCCAACGTTGACAATCGTCCTGGGCGCTGCAGCGCATGGTTAGCTCGGCCCCGCGCGCGCCGACCCTGTCAGTGGTGGCGTCCGCCGCCGCGAGGCGACGGGTAACGACCCCGTTTACGAGATGGCTCATTTGCCTTTCGACCGTGCGGCCCGCCTCCGGTTCCACAACGTGCCGGGCTACCGTGGCCGCGTGGATTTTACGCCAAAACCATGTCCGGCATTTTTGTGTTGGTAAGCCGGTTCGCCCAAAAACTCACCCCGGCAAAACCTCAATGAAAACAGGGTTTTCGTGCCTCCGCTGTTTCTTACGAGACGACATTGTGACCCTCAAAAATCTTCTTGGACAACTGCAACTGCGTGACACCCGGCGAACCAACAACAAACACAACGCTCTCGGTCCAGAGAAATCGCCGCGTCGTGGCATTACGAACAGCGCCCCAAGGAATGAGCAGCGGTGGGTGGCCAAGACGAAACGGCAACCATACTGAAAGATAAAGCCCCTCCGGTGAACTGTAGATGGTCAAGCAGCCGCTGTATGTTACCTGTCCGACCTTGCCACCCTGCATGAAGAAACGCCTGCCGGACGGCCGACCGCGTGCAGGAAAACTCTTCGCCAAACGACGCCATCCGCCCATCGTGGAAAGAATCAGACAGACCGCGCACCACATGCACACGAAGAAGAACGGGAATAGGACGAGGAAGAATGTTGGTGGTGCGGATTTGTCCATGCGCGCGAAGTCGTCTAACGACCCAAGTTAGGCGGCACGGGCATCCTCTGTGGGCCACGCAATCCAGTCCAGTCGCTGTGCCAGTAGCGCGAGTCAATCCAGTAGAGCGGAAAAAAGGGAATGACCAACCCAGCGCGAAGCCGTCCGGTCTGGTCAGCAAACCCGCGCGGCGTCCATGCCCACCACTTGATGCCGTTCGTGCCATAGGCAGCGGGCATGTATGCACCGCCCAACGACAGCGCCAAGTAACTACCGAGATACACGGCCACAAAGGACAGACACAGAATGGTGTGCTTACGCTTCATGCTTCGAGCCGCCTAACAGTTAACTGAGCCGCAAAACTGCGGCTAGGAAAGTGACGCCACCGCCCCCAAGCGCACGATCAAGTCTGATGTCCCTTCGGCACTGCATGAGCGGCACGAACATTCTTCAAACAGGCTGTCACAGGTCCACGAACCGGATCTGCGGTTCGCCGTCGCCGAGTTCCAGCAAGGCGACCGAGCGGGGCAGGTTTAAGCGCGGCTTGCCGGCGTAACCCGGGTTCACAAACCACCGCTCGCCCCGCTTCGACCAGAACGTCTGGTGCGTGTGGCCGAACATCACGAAGTCCGGCTGGGTGCGGTCAATCCGCTCCTGCAGCCCGGCGCCGGGGCGGTCGGGGGACACGATGTGGTGGACCAGGAACTTGCGTCCGCCGAGCTCGATGACTTCGGTTTCGCGGCCCGTGAGATCGGGGTCGTTGTTGCCGAGCACGGCGGTCACCGGCGCGATCAGTTCCAGTTCGGGCACGATGTGCCAGCCGCCGATGTCGCCGGCGTGCAGGATGTGGCTCACGCCGCGGAAGATTCCCGCGACCTTGGGGTCGAGAAAGCCGTGGGTGTCGCTGATGAGTCCGAGTGTCACGCGTTGGCCTCTTCCGCCTCGGGTTCGCCGTCGGCCTCGGGGGCGTTCGCCTCGCCCTTTTCCGCGGGGCTTTCCCCGGCGGTCAGTTTCCACGCGGTGCCGAACAGCACGCTGAACAGGCCGCCGCTCAGGAGCGTGTTGCGGAAAAACTCCCACGTCTCCGGATAGCCGCCCGTGCCCTTGGTCAGCGCGATGATCCAGCCGGCGAGGGTCTTGGTGTATTCGGGATTGCGGAAGGGGTTCAGGAACCACGCCGCCGTGTTGGTCACCAGGTAGAAGAGCAGGGCGCCCAGCAGGCCGCCGCCCAGCATCCCCAGCCAGTGAAAGCGGAAACGAAAGCTGCGACCGAGGCCGAACAGGGCCAGGTAACCGGAATACACGCAGGCCAGATAGCCGATGCCCGCCCAGGTAAACACCGTGTAACCGCGGCCGAACTGGTAGTAGCAGTTCAGCAGCAGATCGGTCACCAGCAGCACACCGAACGGCACCGCCAGCCCGCGGCGGCCGGGGAACAGGGCGCCGGCGCAGAACATGAGTCCGTAAACCAGGCTGAAGTTCGGCGGCAACAGGCCGGGCCAGCGCGACAGCGCGGCGACCAGCGCAAAGATCCACGGCAGCAGTTGGGACAGGCGTTCCTTCAACGGGCCGCGACGTTAGCCAGAGTTGGCCGTTTGCCAATTTTCAAAACGGATTCATACAGCGGCCCGGGAATGGCCCGCTTGACCCATTTTTCTCCCTCCTTACCGTCCGGCCGTCTTTTCTGAAGCCGCCATCATGTTGCCACGTCCCTTCGCCATGCCTGCGTTCCCGTTTTCCGCCCGCCTGGCGGCCTTGCTGTCCCTCGCCTTTCTGCTGGCCACCGGCGGACACGCGGCAGAAGCCGAGGTCCGGGGGCTGACCCTGACGGTCAATGGCGGCGGAAAGTCTGACGTGAGTCTGGCGCCCAACGTGTGGCTGAACGTTCCCGCCGGCCAACCGGCCACGCCGTTCGTTGCGCCCGGGAAGTTCACCGCGAAATGGGAGGGCACGGTGGCGGCGGAATTGCGGGCCGATTTCACGTTTCACGGGGAGTTCACCGGACACCTCAAGGTCACGGTCGGCGAAGCCGTGGCGCTCGATGCCGAGGGCACAGGCGACCGGCCGGTCGAAGGCAAAACGGTCCGCCTGAACAAGGGCGCCAACAAGCTGGTCGCGGAATACACCGCGCCGGACGCCGGCGATGCCGTGGTCCGGCTCTTCTGGTCGAACAAGGAAACGCCCTACAATCCCCTGCCGCTCGCGGAGCTTCGTCCGGTCGAGTCGCCGGAACTGACGGCGGCGAAATTGGTCCGCGTCG
>CAIWAH010000212.1 GCA_903910585.1 uncultured Verrucomicrobiota bacterium | reverse complement strand
GCTGACCGAAACCAAGCTGGTCAACGGCGGCACCACGTTCAACCGCCACGCCTACGTGGTGAACGCCGCCCACCAGCGCACGAAGCAGACCCGGCCCGACGCGAGCTACGTGGATTACACCTACGACGACGCGGGGCAGCTTTCGACGGCGTTGAGCTACTACTCGGGCGGTTCGCCGATCACCACCGAGCAGCTCAAGTATGGCTACGACACGGCGCAGAACCTGACCAAACGCACCAACAACACGACCGTCACGACCTACACGGTCAACAGCCTGAACCAGATCACCAGCGACGGCGGGGCCAGTTGGACGCACGACGGGAACGGCAACCGGACCTACCAGCCCAACGGGGTGGGCAGCTACAACTACACCTACGACGACGAGAACCAGCTCGTCCAGGCGGAGACGGACACGTCGAGCACGCCGACGGGCAGCCGGTGGAAGACGGTGTGGACCTACGACGCCCGGGGCCGGGTGCGGGTGCGGGAGGATTACACCTGGTATACGCCCGGCAGTTACTTCCTGCTGAGCACCACCACGCGTTACCTCTACGACGGGATGCGGGTGCTCCAGGAGCGCAACGCCAGCAACGTCCCGCAGGTGACCTACACCCGCGGGCTGGACCTGGCCGGCAGTTGGGAACGCGCCGGCGGCATCGGCGGGCTGCTGGCCCGCACCGCCCACAGCGGGGCCAACGGCGGGACCTACACCCCCGCCTTCTACCACGCCGACGGCAACGGCAACGTCACCTACCTGTTGAAGCTCGACCAGACCGCCGGGGCCACCTACACCTTCGACCCCTACGGCCGGCTGCTCGCCTCCACCGGCACCCTCGCCAACCCCAACACCTACCGGTTCTCCTCCAAGGAACTCATGCTCGCCAGCGGGCTCTATTACTACGGGTATCGGTTCTATGATCCGAATACCCAAAGGTGGCTGAATAGGGATCCGATTGAGGAACGTGGGGGATACAACTTGTATCGTGCGATGCTGAATAGTCCGAGCACGCGCATTGATCCACTGGGATTGACCGGTGGACCCACCGGGGATCCGTTAATGGACAGCCTTTGGATCACCGAACCCGTCCCTCCTGCTTGGGAACCCCCGCCATTTTCTCGCTACACCAATCCAAACGGGTTGAGCCAGGGCGGATTTGTGGGCCAGGCGTTCGATGGCGGCCTGGACCTGTGTTGCCCCACCTGTTCCGATGACTGGCCCAAACCACTGTGGGATTCGGCCAAGGCCAGCGCCGCAAACGGAACCCCCACCTTTGTCTTCGGCGGGAAGTTCGCAAACGGCAGAGGGGCGTGGAAAGCGACACTACAGCCAGCCTCAGGCGGAGACCCGAAATTTGGGGCAGGCGCAACTTTCAAGCTAATGAAAACCGAGCGCTCCGAGATTGGTGTCAGCCTCGATGCGAAAAACATTGGAGGCAAAGGATGTGATGTGGGCGGCAACATCAACTTAAATCTGGAATTTTGAAGTTATGAGACAACTTGCGCTAACGCTGTATTGTGTCTGGCTGCTGCAGGCCCAATCGGGAACGACCAATTCATGGCCGTTTCCTCCACTTCCACATCCCGCAGCCCGTTCTGCGTATCTTATTGAGAGCAACAGAATCGACGAAGCCCTGCAGGATCTCAAATGGCGTATTGAATCAGACAAAGAAAATGGAGGGCTTTGGGGAAATCTGACGATAGCGTTTCTGAAACAAGGTGAAAATGCTCTGGCAGTTGAATCTTGTCGAAAGGCGGTCCGCCATGGGGACAGTGATAAACTGCCGTTACTCGTGCTTCTTCTAATCCAAAGCGGACACGTTGATGAGGCTCGATGCCTCGTTCCTCTCCTTGAACAACTATCGGCCGAAGCTTCGGCCGCGCTATCCTCCAGGATCGAATCCCTCGTCCTGTTAACCAGCTACTCAATCGCGAAGGGTGACGAAAAGTGGGCGCTTGAGCGGATTGGTGAGATCGAAGCGATCCACGGATGGGAGAAGGTGATGCTGCCGGTAGCCCTTTCTTGGTTGGCATTGCAGGCGGAGATTCAAGGACACAGCAGGGCGAAAGATCGCCTAATCAGCCTGACCGCGCGATTGCCAAGAGCAGTAGGCGATCAGGCGAAACATGTTAATTCAATCGTTAACACATTAATCTCTGAAGGGTTCACGAAAACGTCGCTGATCAGCCTGCAAGACCATGATTGTGGGCCAACGTTTTCGCTGCAATTCGGCGGGGAAATGCGGCAGGAGCTGGAGCTGGCTGCCAAGGGCAAGATCAAGGAGGCGGCCGAGGCGGCCGAGGCACTCGTGGTTCGTCGTCCCGGATATGCGCGAGCATGGCGTTTCCTCGGCACTTGCTACAGTGCCCTAGGCAATCCCACGCGAAGCTTTCAATGCACAAGCAATGCCATTGTCTTGGGAGATGCAGTTGCTGTGGTGAACCTCGCAAAGATAGCAGGCAATTTGAATGATACTGACCTTTTGAAATCGTTATGCCCGCATTTGGAATACATGCTTAGCGACTCGCGATTTAACTACAGCTTGCACCGGATAGAGGCATTTGCCATTCGGGTGAAGCTGGCCGATGTGCTTGAGGACAGGGCGGCACTGATCCGGCTCTTCTCATTGCTTCCAATAGCCGTTGAGGATGATGAAATGCCGATGGCTAAGTTGGGCAGATTGGATGAGATACTTCAGTTCGTTGCAAAGGTCTCATCTCGTCACTCCGTGGAGATTGACGAGTCGCTTGTAAAACGGTGCCGTGCCCAGGCGGCAATTGCCGCGAGCCGTGCTCTTGGGGCCAAATGAACTCCGGACGATGGCCACGGCTAAACCGTGGTAACGAGGGACATCCGCCGGGGCGTGATCACCTACACCTACCACGCGGGCGGGCAGCTCGCGACGGAGGCGACGCCGCAGTGGGCGAGCAGCACGCTGACGCTGGGCTACACTTCGCGCCTGCGGACCAGCCTCACGCTGGCCCAGCCCGTCATCGGCAACTGGACCCACGCCTGCACCGCGGGCGGCGCGCGCCGCAGGAATTCCGGCGGCGGCGGGAAGTGGCCGCGAAGTGCCCGCGCCGCGAACGGGAAGGCGCGCATTCGCGGCGGGAGACGCCGTGCGGGCGTTCAGTAGAGGCAGTCCAGCTCGATGACCTTGCCGCAGGTGCACTCGATGCGGATGCCGGTGACCTGGTCGCCTTCGCGGCGAAGGGTCACCACTGGGCGCCCGTGATCGCCATGGGGCCGGGGTGCGACCACCGAAGCGGAAGGAGAGCCGGCATGGGAAGCGGCGCCGCCGGGGGAGGGGGTGCCAGTGCGGGGCGACGCTTCCGTTGGCGCCGCCTTGGCCGGGACAAAATCGCCGCGATCCGCGGTCTTGCCGGTCGGGCCGGCGGTGCGGTTCAGGGCCAGGGGCACAAAGGATTCGGAGGCATTCATGGCACGGCGCGGTTACTTTTCCTTGGCGATACGGACGAAGACGGTCACGCGGCGGTTGGTCGGATCTTCCGGCTGCTTGCCCGGGGCGGGGCGGCTCGCGCCGTGGCCCGCGACCTTGGCAAACTGGGTGTCCGCGACGCCGCTCTTCACCAGCAGTCGGCGGACGGTGTTGGCGTAGTCCGAGGTCAGTTCCCACAGGCCGTAGTCCTCGCTGGAGATCTCGCGGCCGCTTTCGCTGTGGCCTTCCAGCTCGATCTGGAAGCGTTTTCCCCGCGACAGCTCCCACGCGATGGTCTCGAACACCCATCGTCCGTAGGCGGTCAACGTCGCGTCCCCGTCCTCGAAGACCGGCTTCTTGTTGCGGTCGAAGACCGAAATACGGACGCCGTCGGGCAGGAGATCCACCTTCACCGACTGCTCCGCGGGATTGTCCGGATTGGCCGGCAGGGTGTTCAGGAGATCCTCGGCGATCTTGCGGAGCAGGTTCAGCTCCACGGCCGAGGAGGAATCCCACTTGCCCTTCTCGCCGGTGACGGGCTGCGGGTCCTTGGTCTGGATGATGCCGGTGGCGCCGGGGTTCGGGGAGGAGAAGGGATGCCGGAAGGCGCGTTCCACGGCCTCCTTGATCTTCTGGTCCTGGGCGGTGAGCCAGAGGACCAGGAAGAGGGCCATCATCGCCGTCACGAAGTCGGCGTAGGCGACCTTCCAGGCGCCGCCGTGATGTCCATGTTTGCCTTTGGCCATGTCGGGTGGGGCGCGTGCGCGCCGGCTACTTGGCGCCCTTGAGGAGGTTTTCGAGGTCTTCCGCCGACGGTTTGAGGTCGGAGGTGAGGGCCCGGCGGGCGAGTTCGACCGCCATGATCGGCGCCATGCCGTTGACGAAGCCGACCACCGCCTTGGCGATGCAGCGCGTGTAGGTCATCTCCGCCGCGCCGGCGAATTCCATCGCGACGGTCAGCGGATTGAGAAAGCCGTAGGAAACCAGGATGCCGAGGAACGTGCCGACCAGCGCCGCGGCGACGTGGTGGCCGATGGCGTCGGGCGGGCCGCCGATGGAGGCCATGGTGATCACGATGCCGAGCACGGCGGCGACGATGCCGAAGCCGGGCATGGCGTCCGCCGCCTTGGTCAGGACCGACACGGGCTGGTGGTGTTCCTCCTCCATCGTGTCGAGCTCGATCTGGATCAGGCTGTCGAGCTGGTCGGGTTTCACCTTGCCGTCGATGATCGGGCGCAGGGCGCCGCAGAGCAGGTCCACCGCGTGGTGGTTTTTGGCGAAGGTGGGATACTTCGAGAAGATGCTGCTGGAATGCGGGTTCATCACGTGCTCCTCGAGCGCCACCATCCCGTTGCGGCGGCCGAGCATGAAGAGTTCGTAGAGGGCCTTGAACAGTTCCTCGTAGGCGGTCTTGGTGTAGGGCGAGCCCTTGAGGCAGCCGAGGATCTGGGCGACCAGGCCCTTCAGCACGCGCATGGGGGCCATGATCACCATCGCGCCGGCGGCGGAGCCGAGGATGACGACGTATTCGGACGGCTGGTTGAGGGCCATCACATTGCCGCCGGCCATGATGAAGCCGCCGAGCACGGCCACGAGCACGATGATGGAACCGACGATGACGAGCATGGCGAGATGGGGGTGGTTGGCCGGGAAACGAAAAGGGGTGAAGAAGGGGAAAAATCAGGCCGCCTCGTCGCACTCGAGCTGTTCGACGTAGGCGCGGATGGCGAGCACCGCCTGCGAATGGATCTGGCAGATGCGGGACTCGGTGACGCCGAAAACTTCGGCGATCTCGCGCAGCCGCAGGTCCTCAAAATAGTAGAGGGCGAGCACCTTCCGCTGCATCTCGGGCAGGTGCGTGATGCGCTCCGCGATCAGGCGGCTCAGCTCCCGGCGCGAGGCCGTGTCCACCGGATCCTCCTGGGATTCGTCGGCGACGGTTTCGTAACGGGAGGAGTCGCTGTCGCTTTCCCCGTCGGGACCGGGCGCGGCGTCGAGGCAGACAAAGGTGGCGGGGCGGATCTCCTCGAGGAGCTCCTCGTATTCGCGGGGCGAAAGGTCGAGGGCGCGGGCGACCTGGGCGGGCGTCGGCACCTGGCCGTTCTTCTGTTCCAGCTCCTGGATCGCGGACTGCACCCGGCGGGCCTTGTCGTGCACGGAGCGGGGCACCCAGTCGAGGCGGCGGAGTTCGTCGAGCACGGCGCCGCGGATGCGGACGCGCGCATAGGACTCAAACGAGCTGCCGCCCTGCGGGTCGAAGTTGCGGACGGCATTGAGCAGGCCCACGAGGCCGGCGCTGTTCAGGTCGTCGAGGTTGACGTGCGAGGGCAGGTTGATGGCGACCCGGCCGACGACGGTCTTCACGAGCGGCAGGTAACGTTCGACCAGTTCGGTTTCGGCGGCGCTCCCCGGGCTGACGTAGCTGCGGCTGCGGGCTTGCTGGGAGGGCTTGCGGTTGCGGCCGTAATTCAGCGTGGCGGGTTCGGTGATCGCAGTCATGGGGATGCTGGCTGGAGTTGACGGTTAGGGGTGGACTCAGTCGTTGGCCTGCTGCTTGGCGAGCCGTTCGGCATGGGCTTGTTGGATGCCGCGGACCCAGACCTTTCCCCACCACCGCAACATGAAACCGGCGATGAGGGCGGCCACACAGGAGCGCCAGAGCACGGTCGAGTTCTCCGCCGACTGCAGCCGGCTGAAGATGATCCCGATTCCGAACCCCAGCAGACCTCCGATGAGCATCAGTTTCTTCATGGTTCACCCGCAGACGAACCCGGTAGAGCAGCCGGTTTGCCAGTTGGCGAAGAGGATTCGCCAGGCGGGGAAAACCCCCTAAAAACCGCTGAATTGACGCGAAAATATTTTTTCGGCGGACGCGGGGACGAGGTCTCCCGGAATATTTTGCCCGGCCGAGAGGAACCGCAGCGGCAAGTTTGTTCCGAGCGTCAGGTTCCAAAGTTTCCCCCAGCGCGGCTCCTCGTCGAGGTGCGTCACGCAGACGTCGGCAGGGCCGAACACGGCCAGGGCCCGCAGCTGCGCCAGCAGCAGGGGACCCTCATAGGCCGCGTTGACCACCAGGTGCAGCTGCGCGCCCGGCATCTCGCCGAGCAGCGTCTGCACAGCCTTAACGGCGGAATCATCCCGGAAGTTAAGCCCCGGCAGGTCCACAAAGCTCAGTTCCGCGCCCTCCGCCTCCTCCAGTCCGCGCCAGAATCGCGCCACCGGCAGCCCGAGGATCTCCCCGTAAACGCTCAGCGCCTCCGCCGTGTTGGCGACATTGGAATCCAGCCGCCAGACGTGCGCGCGGCGGCCTTCCAGCAGCACCGCCTGGGCGAGCCATTTGCAGAGCAGGGTGGTTTTTCCGACGCCGGGCGCGCCTAGGAGGACGTGCGGGCGGGCCGGATCGCCGGCCGGTGCGGACGCCGGCCGCCACAGCCGGGCGAACACCTCCTGCGCGGCCTGCAGCTCATCGCCGAGCGAACCGGGCGAAGTCCGGCCGTGCCGGGCGATCAGTTCATCCTCGACCCGCTGGGCAAACAGGGGATTCAGCCCGGAACGTTCCAGGATTTCGCCGACCTTCCAGCCGCTGTCGGAACTGGACTTCGCCGCCGGCCGGGCCGACGGATAACGCGCGGGCACGCCGGCTTCGGGTTCCGGCTCACGGAAGGCGGGGGGCGCGGCCGGTGCGGGCGCGGCGGGCGCGGCCACCGGGGCGG
>CAIWAH010000211.1 GCA_903910585.1 uncultured Verrucomicrobiota bacterium | reverse complement strand
GTGCCGTTCCCGCTGGGCGGCTGTTTTGGACACTGGGGCTACGATCTGAAGCAGTTCGTCGAGCCGCGGCTGACCCGGCGCGCGGTCAACGATCTGGAATTGCCCGACTGCCATCTCGGCTTCCACGCCAGCCTCGTGGTGTTCGATCATCAGCTCGACAAGGCGTGGATCGTGGCAACCGGCTTGGATGCGGAGGGAAGCCGCACCGAGGCCCGCGCGGCGGAGCAGGCTGCCTGGTGGCGGGAGCAACTGCAGGTGGAGGAAACCGTTGAAACTCTGTGTGCGCTGAAGCGGCCGTTTGGGGAGGAAGAACCGGGGGCGCTGGTCAGTTCGTTGCCGCGGGGGGAATTCATCGCCGCCGTGGAACGCGCCCAGCGTTACATCCGTGCCGGAGACATCTACCAGGTGAACCTCGCCCAACGCCTGGGCGCCGCGTGTCCGTTCAGCGGCTGGGAGTTCTTTACGCGGCTGAGCGAACGGTCGCCGGCGCCGTTCTCGGCCTACTTCGACTGCGGGGATTTCCAGCTTGTCTCGTCCTCGCCGGAACTGTTCCTGCGGCTGAGCGGTCAGCAGATCGTCACCCGGCCGATCAAGGGCACACGGCCGCGTTCGGCCGACCCGGTGCGGGATGCCCAGCTCGCGTTCGAGCTGCAACGCAGTGAAAAGGAGAACGCCGAGCTGCTGATGATCACCGATCTCCTGCGCAACGACCTCGGCCGCGTGTGCGAGTTCGGCGCGGTGCGCGTGCCGGACCTGATGCGCCTGGAACGCTTCGCGCAGGTGCATCATCTCGTTTCGACCGTCGAAGGGCGGCTCCGCGACGGTGTGACGCACCTGGACGCGCTCGCGGCCTGCTTCCCCGGCGGCAGCATCACCGGCGCGCCGAAGATCCGGGCGATGGAGATCATTGACGAGCTCGAGCCCGTTGCCCGCGGTCCGTATTGCGGCTGCCACGGCTACCTTGGCTTCAACCGCGAGAGCCAGCTCAGCATCACCATCCGCACCGCGCTGATCCGGGACGGCCGGGCGTGGTTCCACGTCGGTGCGGGCATTGTCGCGGATTCGGTTCCCGCCGCGGAATACGAGGAAACCTTGGCGAAAGCCGGCGGACTGCTGGCGGTGCTGCGCGACCCGTGGCCGGAGGCAGCGCCCGTGGAACCGCTGCCGCTGCGGTAGTGGGACGGTCGCCTCTGGCTACGGGACAACAGGCGAGGGCGCCTGTTGGACCCGACACCGGCGAGGGCGCCGGTGCCACTGCCGGTGCGGCGTGCGGGTGGATTTTGCCGGAACGGTTCCGAAGAAAACTCCTTCCCCGGCGCGGTGTCCCGTTCGCATCCTTCCGCCATGGCCGAACGCCCCATGGACACGTTGAACCGCCCCGACGCCGCGCTCGAACAGACGCTGCGGCCCTCGGCGTTCGACGACTTCACGGGCCAGCCCAAGGTCAAGGAACGCCTCGAGATCGCCGTCGAGGCCGCCAAGCAGCGCGGCGAAGCGCTCGACCACATCCTCCTCAGCGGACCGCCCGGCCTCGGCAAGACCACCATCGCCAACATCCTGGCCAAGGCGATGGGCGGAAACCTCAAGGCCACCAGTGGGCCCACGGTGGAAAAGGCCGCCGACCTGGCCGGCCTCCTGACGAATCTGGAGGAAGGCGACGTGCTGTTCATCGACGAGATCCACCGCCTCCAGAAAACCGTCGAGGAATACCTCTATCCGGCGATGGAGGACTTCCGGCTCGACATCATCATTGATCAGGGACCGAACGCCCGCAGCGTCCGGCTCACGTTGCCGCGCTTCACGCTAATCGGCGCGACCACCCGCAGCGGCTTGCTCAGCTCGCCCATGCTCACCCGCTTCGGCATCCGCGAACGGCTCGACTACTACTCGGCCGAACAGATCCAGAAGATCGTCCTCCGCGCTGGCCGCCTGCTGAAGGTGCCCGTCGAGGAGGCCGGCGCGATGGAAGTGGCCCGCCGAAGCCGGGGCACGCCGCGCATCGCGGGCAACCTGCTCCGGCGCGTGCGCGATTACGCCCAAGTCCGGGGCGACGGGCGCATCACCGCCGAATTGGCCGATCGCGCGCTGGGCATCCTGGAGATTGACGAGAACGGCCTCGACGAGATGGACAAACGCATCCTCGAGACCGTGATCGTGAAGTTCGGCGGCGGCCCCGTGGGCGTGAACTCACTCGCCGTCGCCGTGGGCGAAGAAGCCGACACCATCGAGGAAGTCCACGAGCCATTCCTGATCATGGAAGGCTACC
>CAIWAH010000210.1 GCA_903910585.1 uncultured Verrucomicrobiota bacterium | reverse complement strand
CACCGGGGCGGCGGCGGCAGCCGAGGCCGCCCGCCGGCGGTCCAGCTCCATGCGGGTGCGCAGTTCGACGAGTTCGCGGCGAAGTTCCGCGACGCCATCGGCCACCGGCGCGACCGGGGGCGGGGCGGGGGCGGCGTCCGGGACGTGGGCCACGACCTCGATCCGCGGCTTCTGCCACAGGCGGGTGATGCCGGGTCCGGCGACCTGGCGGACATTCAGCACCACGGCGTCCGGTCCGAGCTCGGCCTTGATTTGGGCGAGGGCGTCAGCGGCGGAATCGGCGATGAACGTCTGGGTGGGCACGGTTCAGCGGGAGGCGGTCATTCGAGGCCCGGGACCACTGCGGCGCTCTGGATCTCCACGCGGGCCGGCACCTCGGTGTAGGCGAGCACGTTCAGGTCGGCGAAGGTCGTCTCGAAGAAGCGGCGGAACGCGAGGCGGATCTGCGGCGCGCACAGCACCAGCGGCGGCTGGCCGCTCGAGAGCATCTGCTGGATGTGCCGGGACAGCGATTCCACGACGTGCCGGGCCACGCGGGGTTCCAGCATCAGCGAAACCTCCGTCGGCGTGTGGCGGACGCCCTGGGCGATCTGCTGTTCGAGCTTCGCGTCGAGCGTGATCGCGCGCACCGAGCCCTTGGCCGTCTGGAAGGGCTTGATCAGCTGGGTGCCCAGCGAGCGACGCGCATACTCCGACAGTTCGTCGGGATTCTTCGTCGCGCCGGCGTAGTCGCCGACCTTTTCGAGGATGCCCGCGAGGTTGCGGATGGAGATGCCCTCGGCGAGCAGGTTCTGCAGCACCCGTTGCACCTGGCCGACGCTCAGCAGGGCCGGCACCAGCTCGTTCACGACGGTCGGGTGGGTCTGCTTCAGGTTGTCGAGCAGCACCTGCACGTCCTGGCGGCTGAGCACCTCGTGGCAGTTGCGGCGGACGGTTTCGGAAAGGTGCGTGACCAGCACGGAGGCGGCGTCCACGACCGTGTAGCCGTTCACCTCGGCGGTCTTGCGTTCGGTCTCCGTGACCCAGGTGGCGGGCAGCTGGAACACCGGTTCCACCGTGGGCACGCCCCGGAGCGTGACCCGGCTGTTGGTGGCGTTCATCGCCAGCCAGTAGCCGGGCATCAGGTTGCCGGTGGCGACCGGATTGCCCTTGAGCAGGAAGCGGTATTCGTTGGCGCCGAGCTGGAGGTTGTCGCGCAGCTTGATCGGCGGAATCACCATGCCCATCTCCTGGGCAAAGGTCCGGCGCACGCCGGTGACGCGTTCCAGCAGGTCGCCGCCCTTGCGGGTGTCGGCGAGGCAGACCAGGCCGTAGCCCAGCTCGATCTGGAGCGTGTCGAGGTTGAGGAGCGTTTCCAGCTTCTCGCCCGCCCCGCCGGTCGCGGGGCCCGCTCCCGGGGCTCCGGCCGCGGCTGCACCGTTGGCGGCCGGGGTTCCGGCGCGGGAGGGACGGGCGGCGGCCTTCGCGGCGAGGTCGGCGTTCTCCTGGAGTTTCTTGCCGACCGCATAGGTGCCGGCGGAGAGCAGGAGGAAGGGGATGAACGGCAGGCCGGGCACCAGCGCCATCAGCCCGAGCAGGCCGGAAAGCATGTAGTGCGCCTTCGGATAAAGGGTCAGCTGGCGGCCGAGTTCCTTGCCGAGGCTGTCCTTGGCGGCGGCGCGGGTGACCAGCATGCCCGCGGCCAGCGAGGTGATGAGGGCCGGGATCTGCGACACCAGGCCGTCGCCGATGGACAGCAGGGTGTAGCGCTGCAAGGCGTCCGTGACGCTCAGCCCCTTCTGCGCCATGCCGATGGCGAAGCCGCCGATGACGTTGATGAGCGTGATGAGCATCGCCGCGATGGCGTCGCCGCGCACGAACTTGCTCGCGCCGTCCATCGCCCCGTAAAACTCGGACTCCTGCTCCACCTTGCGGCGGCGGGCGCGGGCCTGCTCCTCGTTGATCATCCCGGCGGCCAGTTCGGCGTCGATCGCCATCTGCTTGCCGGGCATCGCGTCGAGGGTGAAGCGGGCCGCGACCTCCGCGATGCGGCCGGCGCCCTTGGTGATCACGACGAAGTTGATCAGCGCGAGGATGAAGAACACCACGATGCCGACCACGTAGTTGCCGCGCACCACGAAGTTGCCGAAGGCCTCGATGATGTGGCCCGCGTAGCCGTCCAGCAGGATGAGCCGCGTCGAGGCGACGTTCAGCGACAGGCGGAACATCGTCGTGAACAGCAGCAGGGTGGGGAAGCCGTTGAACTCCGCCGCCTCCTGCACGTAGAGGATGATCAGCAGGATCAGCAGCGACATCGCGATGCTGAAGGCCAATGCCAGGTCCAGCAGGAACGTCGGGACCGGCATCACCAGCATGATCACCGTGGCGAACAGCCCGAGGATGAGCCACAGGTCACTCTGCTTGGCATAGCCGGCGAAGCGTGTTTTGAGCGTTTCCACGGTAAATCAGGCCTGGTTCTGCTCCGCGTAGTAGCGGAAGCGGTTGATGCGGTAGACGTAGGCGAGAATCTCCGCGACGGCCGCGTAGAGCTGCGCCGGGATTTCGCCGCCCACCTTGCCGTATTTGAACATCATGCGGGCGAGGGGCTTGTTCTCGAGGATCGGCACCTGGTGCTGCCCGGCGACCTCGCGGATCCGCAGGGCGTTCAGCCGGGTGCCCTTGGCGACGATGCGCGGCGCCTTCATCGTCTTGCGGTCGTAGCGCAGCGCCACCGCGATGTGCGTCGGGTTGGTCACCACCACGTCCGCGTGGGCCACGTCCTGGAGCATCTGGCGCTGGGTCTTGGCCGGCCGCCGGCGGCGCATCTTCGCCTTCACGTGCGGGTTGCCCTCCATGCTCTTCATCTCCTCCTTGACCTCCTCCTTCGTCATCATGAGGTCCTTGGAGGTCTTCCAGAACTGGTAGGCGTAATCCATCGCCGCGATCACCCCGAGCGACAGGCTGATGGAGACCACGATCCGGAAGGCGGACTGCGAGAGGAACTCCGCGATCCGCGACACGTCCACCGCGGTGTAGAAGATGGGATCGTTGATGATCTCGTTCACCCGCTTGTGGGAAAACATGCCGATCACGCCCAGCTTGCCGAGCGACAGCGCCGCCGGCACCAGCGACCGGAACGAGAAGATCCGCTTGAAGCCGGCCGCCGGATTGACCCTGTCCCAGTTCCATTCCAGCGCCTCGGAGGCCGTCTGGAAGCGGCTCTGGACCGCGCCGGCCACCACGCCCGCGGTCAGCGCCGTCAGCACCACCGGTCCCACGCAGCCGGCGAAGACCAGCGCGCTTTTGGCCGCGTAGCCCTGCATCGCGTCCGGCGTCAGCGAGATCTCGCCGAGATGCCCGAGGATCGCGAGCTGGACGTTGGAAAGCTGCTCCCACAGCGCCCGGCCGGTGAACTGCAGCGCCATCATGGAGCCGAACAGCACCGCCACGGTCTGCACTTCCGAGCTGCGGGCGAACTGCCCGTGCTTGACCGCCTCGTCCAGCCTCCGCTGCGTTGGCAGCTCCGTTTTCTCGCCGTTCTGTTCGCTCATGTCCGGGAGGGTTCGGGGTTCAGCCGGGGGCGAGGAACCGCACCACGCGGACCAGGTCGTCCGGCAGGCGGCGGAGGTAGTTGGCCAGGTGCTGGCCCATCAGCGTGCACGTCATGCCGAGGCTGAAGAGCCCCACCAGCGTGCGGATCGCGAAGCTCTCCTGGAACACGTTCATCTGCGGCACCGCGCGGCCCAGGATCGCGAAGATAATCGTGATCAGGAACGACACCGCCATCAGCGGCGCCGCGATCTGCAGCGCGATCACGAAGATGCGGCTGGTCTGCGCCACCACGTCGCGCAGCAGCTCCGCCCGCAGCGTCGCGCCGCCGATCGGCACGAGCGCGTAGCTGTTCTGGAACGCGTGCAGCACCCAGTGGTGCAGGTCCAGCGTCAGGAAGATTACCGTCGCCAGCCAGAACAGGATGATGCCCGGCAGCGGCGTGCTGTTCGGCCCCAGCGGGTTGAACGCCGTCGAAAGGCTCAGGCCGATGTCGTTGGCGATGATGCCGCCCGCCAGTTCCGCCGCGTAGAACACCAGCCGGCACAGCGAGCCCAGCAGGAAACCCACGCTCGCCTCCACGAAGAACAGCCGGGCGAACCCGATCACGTCCGCCGGCTGCGCGCCCAGCGGCGGCACCAGCGGGGCCACGAGGAACGAGCCGATCGCGGCCAGCGCCACCCGGACCGGCACCGGCACGTTGAGCACGCTGAACACCGGCATGGCCAGCAGCAGCGCGCTCAGGCGCACGAACACCATCAGCCAGGCGATGAAGGTTTCGGCGATCATGGTCGGGTCATTGGACCATCTGCGGGATCTTCTGGAACATGGCCGTGGTGAACTCGATCGTCGTCCGCAGCAGCCACGGCAGCGAGATGATGATCAGCGCCGCGATCGCCACGAGCTTCGGCACAAAGCTCAGCGTCTGCTCCTGGATCGACGACACGGCCTGGAACAGGCTGATGGCCAGGCCCACCGCCATGGCGGTGACCAGCACCGGCGCGGCCAGCGCCGTGGCCTGCATGATCATGGCCTTGATGATTTCGATGGCGAATTCCGGGGTCATGGGAGGAAAGGGGGAAGGGGTTGGGGGACGTTCAGCCGCCGAAGCTCTGGATCAGCGACCGGATCACCAGGTCCCAGCCGTCCACCAGCACGAACAGCAGGATCTTCAGCGGCAGGGCCACCGTCGCCGGCGGCATCATCATCATGCCCATGCTCATCAGCACCGTGGCCACCACCAGGTCGATCAGCACCAGCGGCACGAAGATCAGGAAGCCCATCTGGAACGCCGTCCGCAGCTCGCTGATGATGAAGGCGGGGATCACCACGCGCAGCGGCAGCGTCGCCGGATCGGCCGGGCCGGAGCCCGACAGCTCGACGAACAGCTCGACATCCCGCGGCCGCGTCTGCTTGAGCATGAACGTCCGGATCGGCGCGCTCGCCGCCTCCAGCGCCTCCGTGCTCGTGATCTGCTTCGCCGCGTAGGGCTGCAGCGCGTCCCGGTCGATCTTCGCCCAGACCGGCTGCATGATGAAATACGTCAGGAACAGCGACAGCCCCACCAGGATCTGGTTCGCCGGCGTGCCCTGGAGCGACAGCGCCGACCGCACAAACGACAGCACGATCACGATCCGGGTGAAGCTCGTCATCAGCAGCACGATCGACGGCGCCAGCGACAGCAGCGTGATCGTGAAGAGGATCTTGATCGCGACATCCACGTCCTGCGGCTGCTGCGCCGCCTCCACGCCCAGGTTCAGGCGGAAGGGCACCAGGCCGCCCGGCGCCTGCGCCGCCACCGGCAGCGCGACGAACACCAGCAGCGGCAACAGCCACCGCAGCCACCGGGAAAGAGGGGAAAGGCGCATGGGGTTGGGCGGTTCGGGGTTCAGCGACGGCCGATCACCTGGAGCAGGGCGTCGGAAAACGAGACCACCGGCGTCCCCGGCGGCACGGCCGCGGCGTCCGCCGTTGCGTCCGGCAGTTGCGTCAGCAGGCTGATTCCCTGCGGCGACGACGCCACCAGCAGCCGCTGCTGCTCGTAGCCCACCACATAGATCGCCTGCCGCTGGCCGAGAGACTTGACCTCCAGCACGTTCAGCCGGGCGCCGCCCTTGGCGACGAGAGCCCGCTGCTGCTGCCGGAAGAACCATTGCACGCCCCACAGCAGCCCCATCACCAGGGCCAGGGCGCCGAGCATGCGGATGAAGGGACCCAGCAGGGACGGCGTGGCGGGCGCCGTCAGGGCGGCCGGCACGGCATTGGTCGCGCCCAACGCGGCCGTCGGCTCCGCCCCGGTGACCAGCCAGACACCGGACAGGCCGGCGACGACGATCCACCCCAGGCGGGCACGGCCGGTTCCCGGCAGAAATGTCCCTTCAAAGCACATGGCAACCCGGTCAAGCAACGGATGTGCCACGGGGAAAAGGCCTTCATTTGCTGGGGTTTTTGCCTACCCTACCCGTCGGCGGCAGAAATTGCCGGTCCAACTCCGGTAGCCGCCGACGTCAGGAAACCTTCCTGTAGCGGCGGTCTATGACCGCCCCGAGGCCGGCGAACGGCGCTCACAGAGCGCCGCTACAGGTGCGGGCAAAAGCGCCGCCCGCCGTTGCGAGGGTGGGGACGCATGAGCGCCCGCACCATCTCCGGTAGCCGCCGACGTCAGGAGGCGGACTCTGCCACGGCACCCGCGGTCCGCCTCGTCACCTCGGCGGCTACGGCCGCGCAGGAAGCCACCCCGCCATTTGCTGTAGCGGCGGTCTGTGACCGCCCTGAGTCCGGCGCCGGCGCTCACAGAGCGCCGCTACAGGCGCAGGCGAAGCCGGCGCCCGGCGCTTCGCTGACCTGTTCTGCGGCCTCGGCGGGTTCCGGCCCGCCAACCGACCGTAGGGCAGGCTGCCAGCCTGCCCGCTGCTACCCGGTGGGGCCGCGATGCACCGCGGCCGTCGAAACCCGTCCGGCACCGCCGGTG
>CAIWAH010000209.1 GCA_903910585.1 uncultured Verrucomicrobiota bacterium | reverse complement strand
TAGAGGGGCGATTTGTCCGGTTCGCCAGACACGAGCGCCGGGCCATCCTCGCCGCCTTTGAGGGCATCCGCCCGCGTGACCAGGGAGAGTTTGCCCTTGGGTTTTTCGGAACCGTGGCATTTGAGGCAATAGACCTCCAGGAGCGGGCGGACTTCCTTTTTGAAATCAACTTCGGCCACGGCCGTGGAAAACCCGACGGCGGCGGCCAGCGAAAAGGCGACAGAGTGCTTCATGCGCAGCAAGTGGACGGAGAGTAGCGGAGGAATGTTCGGAAGTGTCAAACTTCGGAAACCGGAGAATGACCGAAATAAACACCGACCCCAACGATGACCTTGGTCTCTCGTGTGTCGGAAAGCTCGCCAAGCTTGGCTCTGAGGGCGGTTTGGCGGACGTTAAGCAGATGATTCTCCGCACCGGTCTGGCCTCGGTGACCACCGCCATCGCCCTGCATTTTGCCGGCTTTGCCGACGGGGTCCGATCGTTTGTTTCGTCCGAAGACCTGTCATTGCGGCTGGCGGAGCAGCCGCTGATTTCTTGGTCGAAAGCCCCGGCTCCAGCCGGCGCGACCGCCATCACCGTGTCGAAGGACAAGACCTTCCAAACGATCTTCGGTCTTGGTGCGTCATTGGAGCACACCACCTGTTCCAACCTGTTCCGGATGGCGCCCGACGAGCGGGAGCGCGCCATGGATCTGCTGGTGTCTCCCACCCGCGGAATCGGCATGAACCTGATGCGGGTCTGCATGGGCACGTCCGACTTCGCGGGCGAACCATGGTATTCCTACAGCGATCTGCCGGCCGGCCAAACTGACCCCGAACTCAAGGGTTTCAGCATCGCCAAGGACCGCGCCTACATCCTCCCCTGCCTGAAGCTGGCGTTGGCCCGCAATCCCGAGCTGGTGTTCTTCGCGTCCCCCTGGAGCCCGCCGGGCTGGATGAAGACCACCGGCAACATGATCGGCGGCGAACTGAAACGGGAATGGTATCCGGCCTATGCCCAGTATTTCGTGAAGTTCCTCCAAGCTTACGCGGCGGAGGGAATCGAGATTGCCGCGGTGACGGTCCAAAACGAACCGGGCGTGGATCGCTCCAAGGAAAAGGACCCGAAGTGGTTCTACCCTTCCTGCCATTGGACCGGAGCCCAGGAGCGCGACTTCATCCGGGACCACCTGGGACCTGCCCTCCGGCGGGCAGGACTGAAGACCCGGATCTGGTGTTACGACCACAACTACAACCTTGAGACGAAGGAGGATTCCGCCGGCCTGGCCCATCCCCGGACGATCCTCCGCGATTCCGCCGCCGCCCGCTACGTGGACGGCGTGGGTTTCCATCACTACGAGGGCAAGGCCGAGGGGATGACCCAGTTTCACTCCGAGTTCCCGGACAAGCCCATCCACTTCACCGAAGGGTCCGTGTTTTCCATCTGGGGTGCCTACGATCTGGTGGAGCGGCTCCGCAATTGGGCGACGAGCTACAATGCCTGGGTGGCGATCCTCGACGATCAGGGCCGGCCGAACAACGGTCCCTTTCCCGCGACCAAGGCCATCCTGCGCTTCAATTCGGAATCGGGACGGGTCGAAGAGATTTTCGAGTATTTCAACTACGGCCACTTCATGAAGTTTGTCCGGCGGGGCGCGGTCCGGGTGGACAGCGTTCCCAGCACCCAGGAACTCAGCAACGTGGCCTTTCGCAATCCCGACGGAACCACAGTCCTGGTCCTCGGCAACACCACGGGGCAGGCCAGACCATTTTCAGTGGTGGCCGGCGACCGGGCCTTCACCACGACCATTCCCGGCAAGTCGGTGATGACGTGTCTCTGGTAACGTTGGCCGGGATCACTCCTTCGGGAAGGCCCCGGTGTGGCAGTTGTGGCAGCTGAAGTCGCTGTATTCCGCGTCGAGGTGGAAGAAGTTGTGTCCCTTCGGATTGAGCTTCTCCAGTTCCTCACCGGAACCTTGGGCCAGAATCACGTGGCACGAATTGCAGTCGCTGGCCTTTAGGGTGCGTTTGCGATCGGCGGTCTTGTGCAGGCCGTCGTGGCAGCGGAAGCAGCCGGCCCAGTTCTTGTGGCTGACGTTGTCGGGATACGCGCGCCAATCGGACTTCATCTCCGGAAAGAAATTCTGGGAGTAGATCCGCTGGGCCTCGGTGACCATGGATTCGATCCCCGACTTCCCGGCGTAGCGTGACTTCAAGGCATCGGCGATCTTCGCCAACGCCTCGGACTCGGTCGCATACTCGGTGGTCAGCACCTGCACCACGTTGGACTTCGCCCACGGAATCGACGGATCGATCTTGCCCGAAGCCATCGCGAGATCCACGGCGTCATTGGGCGAAAGGTAGCGGTGCGCCGGACGGTTGTGGCAGTCCATGCAGTCCATCTTGTGAATCTGCTCCTTGGCGGGCTCGCCCTTGTAGTCCTTGGTGGTGAATTCGGTGACCACCCCGTTGGCATCGGTCAGGCGAACCCACGGGATGTTTTCCCGGTGCTCGCCCGTGGAGACGTATTCCACCTTGTGCCCGAGGTTCATGTGCCAGTGGATGCCCCCCGGCTCGCCCCCCCGCGGACTGCCGCCCCCCACGTTGAGGCTGAGTCGGACCGAGAACTGGGTGTTGGTCTCGTCCGCCAGAAAGTGGGTGTAAGTCTTGTCCAGCTTGCCGACCTCACGTTGCGCCCAGTGGCATTGCTCGCAGATGTCCTGCGCCGGGCGCAGGTTGTGGGGCGGCTTGATCGGCCGGTGATAGTCGCCGGTGATCACGCCAACCAGCTGATGCACCCCGTTCAGCTTCGCCTTCACATACGCGCCGGCCCCGTCGCCGACATGGCACTTCACGCACTCGACCTTGGCGTGGGGCGAGACCTGGTAGGTCACGAACTCCGGCTTCATCGGCGTGTGGCAGACCTGCCCGCAGAACTGGACGGATTCGGTGTAATGATATGTTTGGAAACTGCCGAACGCGGTCAGCATCAGAAACGCCACGCTTCCGCCGCCAAAAAGCAGCAACCGCCGTTGGTCAGCGGGCCGGCCCAGATCAATGGTGAGCGACGGCAGCTCCGCTCCCGGTGCCGCCTCGCGCAGATGCTTGCGGTGCATCCAGGCCCCGGCCGCGATCATCGCCAATCCCATCAGCAGGAACCCGGGCGCCACCACGTAGGTGAGAATGCCCATGTAGGGGTTCCCGTGGTGGGAAAAGGTGTCCACCGCAAACAGCAGGACGAACGCGAAGAACGCGCTCAGGCCAAGCACCGTGCCGGCGAGGCTCAGCCAGTTGCGGAGGTAGGAGGGGCGGGGATCGGGTCCGGGGGAGCTCACGGGAGGGGTTGGCTGGACGTGGATGGCCCGGCGGATGAAACCGAGGGCGACGGTGCGGGTGGACGGACAGGAACCGTGCCCGTGTTCCCTCGCGCGGGAACACGGGCGCGAAAGCCAATCACTTGGCCTTCAGAGAACGAACGTAGGCAACCAAGGCCTTGGCCTCGTCATCGCTGAGCTTTTCGGCGAAGGGCTTCATGGTCTCCTTCCCGGCGCTGTCCTTGGCCCCTTCCTTGATGGCCTTGAGCGCGGCATCGTCGGTGAAACCCTCCTGGGCCTTGGCATCGCGGTAATCTTTCACGCTGAGCTTCTTGCCCATCTTGGTGTTGCCGCTGCCGTCTTTGGCATGGCAGGAGGCGCAGTGCTTGTTCCAGTTCTCCGCCGCATCGGCACCCAGAACGGCGCCGGAAAGGCAGAGAACCCCGGCGGCCACGAGGGCGGCACGGACGGCGAAGGACGTAGTTGGAGTTTTCATGTTTGTCGCTGGTTTGGACTGCCCGGATTTCAGCTCCGGTCAGAAGAGATACTGGATGCTGGAATAGACGAGGTGGCCGTCAAAATCGTTGTAACCGCCCGACGTTTCATCGTGGTAGGTGAAGAACCCGTAGCGGAGTTTCAGCCGCATGCGTTCCGTCAGTTTCCGGGTGACCGTGGCACCGATCGTGTGTTCCTCGGCTCCCGCCCCGAACGGCTGGGTGAACGCGGAGTTGTTCACGTAGTTATCGGCCAGATAGTAGGAGTAGTAAGCGGCGATGTCTGTCTTGTCGTCCGCCACAAATGTGACCGTGCTGTTCACGAACCAGTAGTCGTTCGTGAAGTCCAGCACCAGCTGCTGGGCCGGCGTCGCCTCGTAGGCCGGAGTGTCGGTGTCATCCTTCGCGTAGCTGACCGACGCCTGGATTCCGAGCCGTGACCACGGGGTCCAGCTCACGCTCTGGCTGAAGATGTGGCTGGTCATTTTGGCGCTCTCGATCTTCGCCAACTGGTCCCCCTGCATGTCGATGGTCGAGAACTGCAGGTCATACCGGCTCACCAGCGTCACCGTGGACCACGGCCGCAGGGTGAAGCGGAAGTTGACATCGTCGGTCGTGAAGTCCTGCGCGATCAGGAACGCCGGATAGCGGTTGCCGGTGCGGTTCGGGGTCGTGTCGTCCGTGTGGGTGTAATCCTCGTTGCGGATCTTGTGGTAATACTGGGCGCCGGTGCTGACCTTGCGGTGCGGATACCAGTTGATGCCGGCGGTGTATTGCTGGGCCGCGCGCTCGAACTCGGTGGAACGCAGCAGATCGGTCGTGCCGGGCAATCCGACCCGCTCCACTTCGCTCAGGTCGCCCTGCCCCTGCATCCAATAGGCCCGGGCATAGGCAACCACGTTCGTCACGCCGGTGTAGCGCAGCTCGATGCTCTCGGAGACGTCGAGGATGCCCCGGTCGCTGTTGATCCGCAGTTCTTCGGCGGTCGTGGTGTAGGCGGGCGCATTGCCGACCGCAGTCTCCATGAAGTCGTTTTCGGCATCCTGCTCCTGCTTCTCGATGCGAACCCCTGTCACGACCGCAAGGTTCTTGGCGGGTGTCCACATGAAGTTCAGGTTGCCAACGTGCTGGTTGAGCTGGGCGCCGCCGGCCAGATTGTAGAACCCCTCGTCGCGGGCCTGCCGGTTCGCCGCCAGCGGATCGTAGATCGCCTCGTAGGAACTGCCGAAGATCCGGCTGCCGCTAAGGTCGGTGTCCAGCGTCGTGAACGAGTAACCCGTCGTGAACAGGAGCGATTCCTTGACCCGCGTCTCGGAGAACGCGTGGAAGTTCAGCATGTCCGTCTTGACCCCTTCACGGTGGGTCAGGAACCGGTCGATGCTGGTGCCGGCACCCGCCGGGCTAGCACCGGTTTCCAGAGGGCGGCGGCGCATGTTGCGGGAATTGTCCTGGTCGCTCCACTCGTAGCGGCCGCCGAGCCCGATCTCGCTGTTGCCCACCGTGTGCCGGCCGTCCAACCGGACGGAATGCCGGCGTTCGTCGATGTTCAGGAATGACGGCGCGATCGCCCGGGTCGCGGTCGTGCCGGCCAGACCGGTCAGGTTGGAGTCACCCCAGCTGGTGGAGTCCTTGAAGCCGTCGCGGAACTGGTAGTCGTAACGGATGGTCAGTTCCGGGAGGTTGGGTTTGCGTAGGCCGGCCTCGAAGAAGGCGCCGCCGCGGATCAGGTCGAAATCTTCCCGATACAGGCTGAACCACCGGCCATTTCCGGGGAAGTAGCCGCCGCTGCCGTCATAGAACGTCTTGAATTGGCTGTAGCCGAACTGCACGTAGCCCAAGTCCGGCTGGGAGATGTCAAACCGGATGCCGTAGTCGTCCAGACCGGCAAGTGCGTGACCGTCGATTCGCAGGAGGCCCTTGTTCTTCAGGTCCTGCTCGTAGTGGAAGTCCTCGATGCCGCCCAGACCGCCGTCCGGCAGATTCATCCGGCGGCGCATGGCCGCATCGTCGCCACTGCTGCGGATCGTCGCGCCGCCGCCGATCTCGATCCAGTTGCGGGCCTCGTCCGGATTGAATGCCTCGGCTTCCTTGGCATCCGCCGCCTGCACGATGGCAGCGGTCCAGCAGGAGCAGAGCAGCGCACCGGCGGCCGCCCCCCGGGTGAACATGGGCAGTGAGAAGTAGGAATTTTTCACGGCTGGGTTGGTTTAGGAGTTAAAAGCGGAGGGAGGAGTTTACTTGGGAACCGTGAACGGCCTCATGGCAACCCGCCGACCAGCAGGTTCCGCGGCTCAGGAAGGACACATGGTCGCGACCGCCGATCAGGATTTGGCCGACCGCCGTCTGCTGCTGGAAGTGGCACTTCAGGCAGAGCGTCTGGTTCCGCTCCGTCAGCATCCGCTGGTTTACCGAGCCGTGCGGGCGATGGCAGGTGAGGCAGCCCTCACGCGAGGCCTCGTGTTCGAACACAAACGGCCCGCGCTGCGCGAGGTGGCACTGCTGGCATTGCTGGTTGTCAGAGAGCATGGAGGCCGTGCCTCCGGGAACCGCGCGCCCCTTGTGCGGATTGTGGCAGTCGGTGCAGCTCACCTTGCCTTCAATCACCGGGTGATGGCTCGGCAGCGAGAACTGCCCCTTGAGGTCCAGGTGGCACTGGAAGCAGACATCCGGCGATTTCTTGGGGTTGATGATCGTCCGCGCCGCGCCGCCCGATTCATTGTGCTTGCTGCCCGGGCCGTGGCAGGCCTCACAGCCCATCTCGGACGCATTCTTGCCCTTCGCCTGCAGCAGCGCATGGCTGGCGGTGTGGAAATCCCGGGTTATCTGCTCGTGGCACTGGGCACAGCTCTCGGAGCCGACAAAATCCGCATCCACCATCTTGGGCGGCATGATCACCGTCCGGCTCACGGAGGAGCACGCGGTCGGGATGAGGATGGCAGCGACGGCGAGGATGGCCGGCACGATCACTTTCAGGTGACGGCGGAACCAGCCGCGCTGGGAAGTTGGAGTGGTGGGTTCTGGATGGGTCACAGGGAACTCCTTTCTGATGGGAGCATTGGAGGTGATTTGACGGCTAATGACCTTGCGAGCACGCAAGAGGGATAGAGGGAACGGCCAACTTCGTTCCACACACCGATTGCCTCGGGCAGGTCTTAACTTGCTCTCCGGAAGTCTTTTGAGAGCAAAAACTGGCTACCCTTGGGAGCCGGCCAAATTCAGTCAGCCTTCGGCGCCGACGACGGTTCCGGAACAGGGGAGGCAAATTCCGTCGGAAGTTCCACGGTGAATTCGCTTCCCTGTCCCTCAGTGCTTTGCACGGTCACGCTGCCGCCGTGGGCCTCGACGACCGCCTTTACCAAGCTCAAACCAAGGCCCAATCCGCGTTCGGAACGGCTGCGCTCGACCCGATAAAGCCGGTTCCAGATCTTGGGCAACTCGTCCGCCGCAATGCCGATGCCGGAGTCGGAAACCCGCATTCGGGCCACACCGGCCGCGCTCCCGGCATGCAGCTGCACGGAGCCTCCGGCCGGGGTGTATTTCAACGCGTTGTCGAGGAGGTTGGCGAAAACCTGGCGGATGCGCACCGCATCCACGTTTGCCGGGCAAGGCACTTCGCCGGTGACCTTCACGCGGATCCCCTTTTCCTCGGCAACCAGCTCATAAAGTTCCGCCACCTCCCGCGCCAAACGGGCCAGATCCGTTGGCTCCCGCCGCAGCCGCATCATCCCCGCCTCCGCCTCCGTGACGTCGAGCAGCGTGTTGAGGATGTTCAGCAGCCGTTCGGATTCCTCCACGCAGTCGGCCAGTGCCTCCCGGGGTGCGGCGCCGTCATCCGGCGCCTGCAGCGCGGCCTCGGCCGTGCCCCGCAGACGGGTCAGCGGCGTCCGCAGGTCGTGCGCCACGTTGTCGAGGGCATCCCGCATCGCCCGGATCAGCGAACGGTTCCGATCCAGCACGGTGTTGAAGTGTTCCACCAGCTCCGCAAGTTCGTCCCGCCGCTGCGGCACGGGAACCCGTGCGTCCAGCGTGCCGGTGCGCAGGATCTCCCGGGCGGTCTGGGTGACCTGCCGCACCGGCCGGGTCGAGCGCCACGCGAAAACCGCCCCGCCCGCGAAACCGACGACCACCATCAGGCTGCCCACGATCAGAAACGCACGCCGCAGGGGCCGTAACACCAACTCCCGATTGTCGGTCACCCGCACCACCTGCAGCACGGCCCCGTCCGCGAGTTCGCGATGCCCCACTTGGAAGTCCCGGTCCGCACTCTGTGGGACGCGCACGATCGGCTCCTCCCAGCGCAGCTCCCCAAAGCCCGGCAGGGGCGCAGTCCGGGATTCGGTCTGCAACCACGGCTCCGGCGCGTAGATCAGCCGTTTGGCGCCCGACTTCCTCAGGATCTGCACCAGCATCGGTTCCGCCCCCGGCGAGGAGGCGTCCCGGCGGACGGCAGCGCTGAAATTCGCGAGGCCCATTTCGTTGTAGGCATCGCGGTAGGCATCCAGCTTGGCGCCGATCACCCGGGCTTCCCGCTCATCAATCCGCTGCGCCAGCAGCCAGAAAAGGCCGGCAAACAGCCCGGCGCCGCTCGCGCTGAACACCAGCGCGAACCAGAGGCTCAGGCGGATCGCCAGCGCGCCGCGCAGCCGTTCAAGCAGGCCGGAAGACATAGCCCACTCCCCGGATCGTGTGCAGCCGGCGGCGGTCGGGATCCACCTTGGCCCGGAGCCGGTGCACCAGCACGTCCACCACGTTCGTCTGCGGATCGAAACAGTAGTCCCAGACATGCTCCAACAGCATGGTCTTCGTCACGGTCCGGCCGGCGTGGCGCATCAGGTATTCGAGCAACGAGAATTCCCGGGGCTGCAGTTCAATCCGCTCGCCGCTCCGCGTCACTTCCCGGGTCAGCAGGTTCAGGTTCACGTCACCCACCGTCAGACTGGTCGCCTCAGTCGCCTGGGTCGCCCGCCGGATCAGGGCCTGCACCCGCGCCAGCAGTTCGGAGAAGGCGAAGGGCTTGGTCAGGTAGTCGTCACCGCCGGCCTGGAGGCCGCGGACCCGGTCGTCCACGGTGGCCCGCGCACTGAGAAACAGGATGGGCGACCGACCGCCGGCCGCCCGCAGCCGCTGCACAAGGCCCAGGCCATCCAGCTTGGGCAGCATCACGTCCGCCACCACCGCGTCGTAGGTCGTTGAAAGGGCCAGATCGAGGCCCTGTTGCCCATCCGCCGCCTGGTCCACGGCGAAACCGGACTGCTTGAGCCCCTTCACGACAAACGACGCGATCTTCGGATCGTCTTCGACTACGAGGATGCGCACGGCCCGCAAGATGCCCGAACCCGGCCCTCCGACAAACGAACATTGGCACCGCCAACCCGGCCGCGGATTCCCATGCGCCTTGCCGCGCCGGACGCATTCCCTACTGTCCGCCCGCTCAACGATGACTCTCGAATTCACCAAGATGTCCGGTGCCGGCAACGACTTCATCCTGCTGGACAACCGCACCGGCAACATCGCCCTCACCCGCGAACAGGTCGCCCGGCTTTGCCACCGGCAGTTCGGCATCGGCGCCGACGGTCTGATGCTGCTGGTGCCCGCCCGGAATGGTCAGGCGGACTGGGCGTGGCAGTTCTACAACTCCGACGGTTCGGATGCCGAGATGTGCGGCAATGGCGCCCGCTGTTTCGCCCGCTACCTCCAGCGCACCACCGGTTGGACGAAACCGGCCGTCTCGTTTGAGACCGTGGCCGGAGTCATCCGCGCGGAATTCGACGGCGACCGCGTCACCGTCAACCTGACCTCCCCGCACTCGCTGCGGCTGCGGGAGCCCGTGAAGACCTCACAGGGCGATCTGGAAGTCAGCTCCCTGAATACCGGCGTTCCCCACGCCGTGGTCTTCGTGCCCGACGCGGACCAGGCAATGGTCCAGCAACTGGGCGCGGAACTCCGCTGGCACGCCCATTTCAAGCCCCGCGGGACGAACGTCAATTTCGCGCAGATCAAGGGTCCCAACCACATCCGGGTCCGCACCTACGAACGCGGCGTCGAGGGCGAAACCCTCGCCTGCGGCACCGGAGTTTCCGCCAGCGCGATGATCGCCTCCGCGCTGCACGGTTTCAGCTCCCCGGTGCGGGTGCAGGTGCAGGGCGGCGATGAATTGGAAGTGGCCTTCTCGTGCCAGGACGGGCAATTCGCCGGCGTGCGTCTGAAGGGGCCGGCCACGTTTGTTTTCGAGGGACGAATTGAACTTCCCTGAGGCCCCAATCGCAGACTGCGGCGCCGACTGACCGACGCACACGCCACGTCCTCGCCAGCCGCCGTCCTTTGGTCATTCGGCTCGCAAACCGGCAACCATCCCGGCCTGATTTGTCCGGATGTCCCTGCTCGAAAAACTTTTGTCGGTGGGCCCGATCCGTCAGGCGGTCTGGCGGGTTTGGTATCCGTTTCTGACCCGCCGTTTGCGCGAGGAGGAGGTGCTCTTCCTGAACTACGCCTTCGAGGAGGCGTCCCCGCTCGCGCTGCCGCTCACCGCGGCCGACGAGCCCAACCGCGCCTGCATCCAGCTCTATCATCATGTCGCGACGCAGGCAGAGCTTTCTGGCCGGGAGGTGCTGGAGGTCAGCTGCGGCCATGGCGGCGGCGCGTCCTGGCTGACCCGGACTTTTCGGCCTCGGGCCTACGTGGGGCTCGATCTCAATCCGAAGGGAATCGAGTTCTGCCAACGGCGGCACGAAGCCCCCGGACTCCGGTTTGTCGTCGGCAATGCCCGGCGGCTTCCCTTCCCCGACGCTGCGTTCGATGTCGTCCTCAATGTCGAGGCGTCACACTGCTATCCGGATTTCCCGGGGTTTCTGCGCGAAGCCGCCCGGGTCCTGCGTCCCGGCGGGCATTTTCTGCATGCCGACTTCCGTTTCGGAACCGGCACCGCGGAATGGGAACAAGCGCTCCGCGCCTCCGGTCTCCTGGTCGAGGCCACCCGCGACATCGGCCCGGAAGTGCTGCGGGGCATGGAGCGCAACGGCGAACGCCACGCCGCTTTGGTCGCCCGTTGCCTGCCCGTCTGGCTGCAGTCCCTTGGGCGGGACTTCGCGGGCGTTCCCGGCGCCAAAGTCCACGCGGCGCTGCAGTCGGGCGAAATGTCCTACCGTTCGTGGAAACTGCGGAAGGCTTGAGCCAGGCCCGCGCGATGCGGCGGCATCGGCAACTGCCTGCTTCCCTTCCCGACCGTTCGGCCTACCGTCCGAACCGATTACTGCACATGAAACTCGCCGCGCTATTCGCCGCTTCCGCCCTGGTCCTGAATTCCGGCCTCGCCGCCACCCGGGTCTCGCTTGAGCCCGTCGCGGAGGGCCTCACGTCGCCGCTGACGCTCATTCCGTTCACCGACGGGCAAAAACTGGTCGTGGACCAGGTCGGCTACGTCCGCCTGCTGGACCGGGCCAACCGGCTCGCGCCGGAACCCGTGCTCAACTGGACGAACAAGCTGGCCAAGATCGCCCTCGGCTCGTTCGACGAGCGGGGACTGATCGACGTGGTGCTGCATCCGAAGTTCGCCCGCAACCGCCGCGTCTTCATCACGTATTCCGCTCCGCTTCGCGCCGGCGCACCGGCCGATTGGGACAACACCATGCGTGTGTCCGAACTGACGCTTCCGGCCGGCTCCCCGCCCCGGATCAATCCGGATTCCGAAAAGGTCATCCTCGAGATCGACAAGCCCTACAACAACCACAACTCCGGCCGGCTCGCCTTCGGCCCCGACGGCTACCTCTACATTTCGGTCGGCGACGGCGGCAACGCGCACGACCAGGGCAAACGGCCGGAAACCGGCAACGGCCAGAACCTGCAGACCCATCTGGGCAAACTGCTCCGGATCGACGTGGACAAGCCGGCGTCCGGGAAAAACTACGGCATCCCCAAGGACAATCCGTTTGCCGACGGCAAAGTGGCCCTGCCGGAAATCTACGCCTACGGCCTGCGCAACATCTGGGGCTTCAGCTTCGACCGGGGCGGCAAGCACGAGCTGTTCGCGGCCGACGTGGGCCAGGACCTTTTCGAGGAG
>CAIWAH010000208.1 GCA_903910585.1 uncultured Verrucomicrobiota bacterium | reverse complement strand
GGCCCGCCCTCACCCCGGCCCTCTCCCCCGGGGAGAGGGGGAACCGGAGGTCAGCGCCAAACGAGTCGGAAGTGCTCGGGCTCAGAATGAGATTTGGCTCCGGACGGATTCGCTCCGCGGATTCCGCCGTCCATGCGGAACATTGAAAGGCGGTATCCGAATGGTCGTGGTCGGGCCGTTGCTTTTGGCGGGCGGTCTGGCCTTCTCCGCGCTGAGTGCGCCGCCGACGCTGGAGCACATTTACCCGGTGGCGCTGGCCCGCGGAACGGCCAATCAGGTCGCCGCCATCGGCAAGTTCGAGCCCTGGCCGGCGACGTTCTGGGTGACGGGGCAGGGGGTGACCATCACCGCGACCACGAACAAGCCGACCGTCGAGATCGTGGTCAGTGCCGACGCCGAGCCCGGTCCCAGATTGGTGCGGGCCTTCAATGCGGACGGAGCGTCCGCTCCGCGTTTCCTGGTGGTCACCGAAGACGCGGACGTGGCCGAAGTGGAGCCGAACGATGAGCGGTCGAAGGCGCAGGCGATCACGAACGCGCCGGCCTGGATCAGCGGCCGGCTCGACAAGAACGGGGATGTGGACCAGTTCGCGGTGGACCTTGCCGCCGGCCAGACCTTGGTGGCGACGCTCCAGGCTTACGTCCTGCAATCGCCCGTGGATGCCGCCCTGCGATTGTTCGATCCCCGTGGGGTCGAATTGCAGTTCAACCACGACGACGGCCGCACGCTGGATCCACGGCTGGTTTTTCCGGCGGAGCGCGCCGGACGCCACACGTTGCAAGTGTTCGGCTTCGCACATCCCGCGGGCTCGGAGGTCCGCTTCACCGGCAACGACAAATGCGTCTATCGCCTGCACCTCGCGTCCGGGCCGGCGGTGAATCATCCGGTGCCGCTCGGGGCCCAGCGGGGAGTTTCCAACCTCTGGTCGGTCGTCGGCTGGAATCTGCCTCCATCCACGAACAGCGTGACGGTTCAAGTGCCGGCGCTGGCGGATGACGTGACGTGGTGGCAGCCGCCGTGGAACGGCTTCCAACTCGGCCCGCGGCTGCCGGTTGGCAATGGCCCCGAACTAGTCGAAGCGGAGCCGAACTCCGAAACCAAGGCCGCGCAGGCGTTGCCCGTCCCGGGCGCAGTCACCGGACGCATTGACCCGGTCGGTGACGTGGACCGCTTTTCCTTCTCCGCACGCAAGGACGAGCGCCTGCTCCTGACCGTGCAGTCGGCGGCCTTGGGATTTCCGCTGGACGCGTGGCTCGCGGTGGAAAACGCCGACGGCAAGGAACTCGCCCGCAATGATGACGCGGATTCCGCCGACCCGCGGCTGGAGTGGACGGCCCCGGCGGACGGCCAGTTTGTGGCTGCCGTGGGCAGCCTGCTGCGACGTGGCGGTGCGGACCATTTCTACCGGCTGAGCGTGGAGCCGGCCGCGCCCGATTTCCGGGCCACGGTGGAGGCGGCCAGTTTCACATTGAGCGCGGGCAGCACCAACGAGATCAAGGTCGCCATCGCGCGCCGCCACGGCCACACCGGCAAACTGACGGTGCGGCCCGAGAGATTGCCGGCCGGTATCGAGGGAAGCTCGGTCGAGGTGGCGGAGAAGGGGACCGAAGCCGTGCTGCGTTGGTCGGCGCCGACAAATGCCGCCGCCTTCAACGGGCCGGTGCGCCTGGTGGTGGCCGGCGAAGGACGGGAACGCCCCGCGGTGTTTGCCCTCGCGTCCACCGGCGAGAACAACGGCGTGCCGCAGGGCTACACGGACCTGCTGATCCGCGAGACGGCCGACCTGTGGCTGACCGTCATTCCGACGAAGCCGCCCGAAGCCAAGCCGGAAGAGAAGAAGTGACCGCGCGCGGGCCCGGTCGGTCGGCCGCTTACCACGTTACCACGGAGTCCGCGGCGAAGACCCGGTCCACGAGTGCGGCGTAGTCGGGGGCGGCCTGCTGGGAAAGGTCCACGACCTCGATCTGCGTCTGGCCAGCGGCCCGTTCGCGGTCGAGCAGCGCGGTGACCAGTTCGTCGGCCGGCCGGGTGAGGATGTGCAACTGGGTGGTCATGGCAGGGAAGTTCAGAAGCGCAGGACGTAGGTGGCTTGGGCAGTGAGGGCGGCGAGTTGGTCGTCGTTGATCGCCTCGGTTTTCACCGCGAGTTCCCCCGCGTCGGCCAGTTCGGGAGCCCCGGCCTGCACGTAAACCGGGCGGCCAAAGTCGGCGACGATCGGCAGGTAGCGCGTGAAGTTGTCCTCCTCCTGGAGTTCGTCCACCCACTCGCCGGCGGAGAGCACGGCCGGCCCGCGGAGATACAGGGTCACCTCGGCCTTCTTCCAGGAACCGATGCCGGCGGCGATGCGGATGGCTTCGGCGGGGCGGGCGCTGGTCCGCGGATCGCTGGTCACGAGCAGGAGGAGCTTGGGCTTCATGGCGGGCGGGTCAGTTGAAGCTCACAAACCGGTCGGTCGCCGCCACCAGGTCGCTCACCACCGTGAGGCCGGCAAAGGTCGCCGCATCGTCCACCGGCACGCCGTGCTGATGGGCTCCGTAGGCGCAGGCGTAGAACTTGATGCCTTGGGATTTGAGCGCCTGCAGGCGTGGTTCGCGGACGCCGAGCACCGCCTTGTCGATGCAATAGAGGTAAACGTCGCAGCCCCGGCCCAGTGCCGCTGCGGCGAATTCGACACCGTGGCGAAACGACGGCTCCGAAGGTTTGGCGGACAACAGCACGCCCAGCTTTTTCCCGGTCAGCGACATGGCGGAGGAGACATAACGGGCCAGCGGGTCGGAACCAAGGGAAGTTCTCTCGGCCGACGACCGCCGGCGCGTCTCGACACTGCCGTCGGTGGTCTGGTCCCTCGCCCCGCCGCGGAGCGCGGGGAGAGGGTTGGGGAGAGGGGGTGACCGACAAATGGTCGCTGGATTGCCAAGCCGCCTCCTCTCCCCAGCCCTCTCCTCCACTCTCCGAGTGGAGGAGAGGGAGACGGGGCCATGCCAAGATGCGCCGACAACCACCGGCCCCGGGGAACGTGCTCCGCTACGGAATCAGCAGGCGGATGCCGGTGTTGGTGGCCCCCAGCGCCGCCTTGAGGAAGCCGTTCAATTGCGCCGGAGTTGCCCGCTGAACGCTGCCATCGCCGAAAAGCAGGTTGCCGCCCTCGGGGTTGAGTTGCCGGGAGAATCCCAACTGGTTGGTGGAGGTCAGCACCAGCAGCCCCGGTCGCGCGTCGGCTCCATTGACGGTCAGGTGGCGGTCGCCGCTGAGAATGGTTTGGGGCAACTCTTCGGTGGCGTCCGGGCCAATGAAGTAGCTCACGTTGGCGTCGGTCAGGGAGGCGAAGTTGGTGGCCCGCTGGCGGCCTCGATCCTCCGGACAGAACAGAATCCTCGGAGAGGAGAGCTCGTTGGACATCGCCTGAAAGTGCGGTGTCACGGACCATGGGGCCACGAGTAGCTCTTTGGTTCCCCCTTCATTGGTCGAGACTTGCCACGGATACTGTCCCAGGTTGTCGGTGGCGAAAATGCGGGCCGCGAGACCGACAGTCTTCAAATCGTTGACGCAGCTAATCCGCGACGAGAGGCGCTTGGGCCGTGCGAACATGGGCAGGATGAGCACGACCAGCAGGACCAGGCACACAATCACCACCACCACCTCCACCATCGTGAACCCGTGCCGGCGGGAAGGGCGGGGCGGAAATCGGTCGGCGTTCATGCGTGCAGCGTTAGCAGGCGCAATGCCGAAGACGAGGCCGGAGGAATTGTCCCCGCACGCTGGGGTTTACTCGCGGCACCGCCGCGTGGCAGGGTTTCCCCACAGTTCTCCACGCCATGAAAGCCACGTCCTTCCGTCTGCTGCTTGCCGCTGCCACCGCCGCGTTTGCCTGCTCCGCCCTCGCGGCGGACAAACACCTCGGCGTGGGCGCCAAACCCGTTCGCGGCGGCAAGGTCCTTCTCGACGGCACCCGTCAGATGCTCGACGAGCACTGGACCTACTGGCAGGGACCGCGCTTCGCGTCGTCGCTGCCCATCAAGTGGAAGATCGTGGATGATCCCGTGGACCAGGGCACCGTGGTGCAGACCGACGATCCGGCGGCGGCCGGCGGCAAATACGGCGCGGCCGACATCGTGACCAAGGAGGCTTACCGCGACTTCCGGCTGCATGTGGAGTTCCTGGTCATGGGACCGCGGGGCAACAGCGGCGTCTATCTCCAGAACCGCTACGAGATCCAGATCTGCGAGGGCGACAAGACCAAGCACGGCATGGGCGCGGTCATCAACGAGACCGATTCGCCCTATGACAAGTTCGCCGGCATCGGGAAGTGGAACGCCTACGACATCGTCTTCCGTGCGGCCCGCTTCAAGGACGGCAAACTGACCGAGCAGCCGCTCGTCTCGATGTATTTCAACGGCGAGAAGGTCCACTCGAACGTGCCCATCAGCCAGGTCTGGGGCGGCCCCAACTCCGGCGTGGACGGCGGCAACGACGGCGGCAAGGGCATCACCGATACGCCGCAGGGATTGAAGCTCCAGTGCGAAGGCCATGACGTGCGCTACCGCAACATCTGGATCAAGAAGCTGAATCTGAAGAAGCCCGACACCAGCTTCTAAGGCCGTGTCGGTTCCCGCCGCCAGCCGTCGCCCGTGGTATCGGCACCTCTATGTCCAGGTGCTGATGGCGGTCGCGTTGGGAATTCTGATCGGCTGGAAGTTTCCGGACACGGGGCGACAGCTTCAGCCGCTGGGCGACGCCTTCATCAAGCTGGTGAAGATGATGATCGCGCCGCTGATCTTCTGCACGGTGGTCCACGCCATCGCCTCGATGCGCGATCTGCGGCAGTTGGGCCGGGTCGGTTTCAAGACGCTGCTCTACTTCGAAGTCGTCTCGACGCTGGCGCTGGTCATCGGCCTCGTGGTGGTCAACCTGCTCCAACCCGGTGCGGGCATGAACGTGGACGTGGGGACGCTTGATCCCTCGGTGGGCGAGCGCTACGGAAAACAGGCGCAGGCCCAAGGGTTCGTCCCATTCCTGCTGAACATCATCCCGACGACCCTGTTCAGCGCCTTCGTGACCGGTGACCTGCTGCAAATTCTCCTGGTGTCCGGCCTCACGGCGTTCGCGATTGGCGGCCTCGGGGCGCACCGGGAGCCGGTCCTCCACGTCATCGAACAGGGCACGGAGCTGTTCTTCGGCATCATGCGGCTGGTGGTGAAGTTCGCCCCGCTGGGTGCGCTCGGCGCCATGGCCTACACGGTCGGGGCGCACGGCGTGAAGTCGCTCGGCAATCTGGCCAAGCTGATGGGCGGATTCTACGCCACCTCGGCAGCGTTTGTCTTCGTCGTGCTCGGCGTGATCGCGGCCGGAAGCGGATTCTCGATCGTGCGCTTCCTGGTCCACATCCGCGACGAGCTGCTTTTGGTTCTGGGCACCAGTTCGTCCGAAACGGCGTTGCCGGGTCTGATGCAGAAGCTGCGGCAACTTGGCTGCGGGCATTCGACGGTTGGCCTCGTGGTGCCGACGGGCTACAGCTTCAACCTCGACGGCACGAACATCTACATGGCCATGGCGGCGGTGTTCCTCGCGCAGGCCACGAACACGCCGCTGTCGGTGCCCGACCAGATCGCCCTGCTGGCGGTCGCGATGGTGTCGTCCAAGGGCGCCAGCGGCGTCACCGGCGCGGGGTTTGTGACGCTGGCGGCCACGCTGGTGGTGGTGCCCAAGATCCCGCTGGCGTCGCTCGCATTGCTGGTCGGCATTGACCGGTTCATGAGCGAATGCCGGGCGATCACGAATCTCATTGGCAACGGCGTCGCCGGCGTTGTCATCAGCCGGTGGGAAGGGGAGGTCACCGCGGAGACGGTCCGCGAGCGGCTTCGTGGCAAAGCGGAGTGACGGCTGCCGGTCTGCCCGGTTAGCCTTCGGCCGCCGGATGAACCGCATCGTCAACATCGCCGCCTACAAGTTTGCCCCGCTCACGGACCTTCGCCCGCTGCGCGAACGGCTGCTCACGCTGTGCCGCGGCTGGGAACTCAAGGGCACGATTCTCCTCAGCCCCGAGGGGATCAACCTGTTCATCGCCGGCGCGGCGGACCGGGTTGAACTTCTGGTGGCCGAGTTGCGGTCGCTGCCCGGACTGGCGGACCTCACGCCCAAATACAGCGAGACCGACCACCAGCCGTTCGCCCGGATGCTGGTGCGGCTGAAGAAGGAGATCATCGCGTTCGGCGTGCCCGGCATCGATCCGGCGAAACGCACCTCGCCGAAGCTGCCGGCGGCGGAACTCAAGCGGTGGCTCGACGAGGGACGGCCGGTGACGTTGCTCGACACCCGCAATGACTACGAGGTCCGGCTCGGCACGTTTCGCCACGCGCTGCCGATTGGCGTGAATCATTTCCGCGATTTTCCGGCGGCCGTTCGCAAGCTGCCCGAGACGCTCAAGGACCAGCCCATCGTCATGTTCTGCACGGGCGGCATCCGCTGCGAGAAGGCCGGGCCGTTCATGGAAGGCGAGGGCTTCCGCCAGATCTACCAGCTCGACGGCGGCATCCTGAAGTATTTCGAGGAATGCGGCGGCGCCCATTGGGATGGCGAATGCTTCGTCTTCGACCAACGGGTTGGCGTGGATCCGGGCCTGCATGAAACCGATTCCGTGGTGTGCTTCGGCTGCCAGAGTCCGTTGAACGAGGCGGAGCAGAAAGATCCCCGCTACGTTCCCGGACGAACGTGCCCATACTGCTTCAAAACCCCGGCCGAGCAGGCGGCGGAAGCGCTGGCCCGACGTTAGGCGGCTGTGGACCGGGCCTTCCAGCCGCTGCCGGGTAGCCGGCCTTACGACAATTTCCGTCCGATCAATGTGCCGCATGCCTGTGATGGGGTGCCGCTGGTGGACGCCCTGTGTGCCGTGGTCCGGCACATTCCCGCGCCCGAATGGGTCCGGCAGTGCGAACTGGGACTGGTCCTGAACGACCAACGCGAACCGGTGTTGCCCGACCGCGTGGTGCGGGCGGGCGAACGGTATTTGCACAAATTCCCGGATCTCACCGAGCCGGACGTGAACGGTCGGGTGCAGCTTCTGCATGAGGACGAGGCGCTCGTCGTGCTGAACAAGCCGGCGCCGTTGCCGATGCATCCGGGGGGCCGCTTCAACCGCAACACGCTCCAGTGGCTGCTGGCGGAGGTGTATCATCCGCAAAAACCGCAGGCGGCGCACCGGTTGGACGCGAACACGACCGGCGTCGTGTTGGTCGCCCGCACCCGGCATTTCGCGGGGCTGCTCCAACCGCAGTTCCAGCGTGGCGAAGTGGAAAAAACCTATCTGGTCCGCGTTCACGGCCATCCGCCCGAGGACCGGTTCGCCTGCGACCTGCCGATCAGCGCCGAACCCGGGGCGGTGGGTTCCCGCGAAGTGGACGAGGCCAACGGGCAGGCGGCGCGGACGGAATTCGTGGTGCTGCGCCGGGATACGGATGGCACCAGTTTGCTGGAGGCGCGTCCGCTGACCGGCCGCACCAACCAGATTCGGGTTCACCTGTGGCATCTGGGATTGCCGGTGTGCGGCGATCCGGTTTACCGGGCCGGTGGGCAGTTGGGCACGGTGCAGACGCTGGCAGTAGGTGCCCCGCCGCTGTGCCTGCATTCGTGGCGGCTGAAGTTCCGGCATCCGCTAAGCCGTGAGTTGGTCGAGTTCAGCGCCCCGCCGCCGGCCTGGGCTGAGTAGCCATCGTTTGTCGGGGCAAAGTTCCGCGGCGAACTTGTTTGCCGTGGGTTCACCGGTAGTCTCTTCCCATGGTTTACGACCCATCGCTCGACGAACTGCGCCAGAAGGTTTGGGACGGCGGGCGCATTTCCCCGGACGAGGCGCTTCGCCTTTACCGGCTTCCCTTGGAGGAATTGGGAGCCTTGGCTGACCGGCGGCGGCAGTTGCACCGGGCGAGCGCCCACGGCGGACGCGGCAACGGCGTGGTCACCTACATCGTGGACCGGAACGTCAACTACACGAACGTCTGCAACGTCTATTGCAAGTTCTGTGCGTTCTGGCGCACCGAGAAGGATGCCGACAGCTACGTCATCTCCCTCGACGAACTGGACCGGAAGATCGAGGAGACCATCGCCCTCGGCGGCACCCAGATGCTGATGCAGGGCGGCCATCATCCGAAGCTTTCCAAGCAGTGGTATCTCGACCTCCTCAGCCACGTGCGGGAGAAGTTCCCGGGATTCAATGTCCACGGCTTCAGCCCGAGCGAGTTCGTCCATTTTCAGGAAGTGTTCAACGAACCGGTGGAACGGCTGATCCGCGAATTCGTGGCGGCGGGTTTGGGCAGTATTCCGGGTGGGGGCGGTGAAATTCTCGTGGACCGCGTTCGGAATCGGATTGCACCGCTCAAGGCGAACACGGCGGAGTGGATGGGCGTGATGGACACCGCGCACCGGCTGGGCTTGGCGACGACCGTTTCGATGATGTTCGGCCATGTGGAGACTGTGGAGGACCGGATCGAACACTTGGAGGTCGTGCGCCAGCAGCAGGACCGGTCGCTGGAGCGTTTGCGGACCGCGGAGAGCGGGGTTCGGATCGGCGGGGGAACGCCCATTGAGCTCGCCGCGGCCTACGCCAACGCGGTCGAGACCAAGCAGCTCAACGGCGGGGCATTCACGGCGTTCATCTGCTGGACGTTTCAGCCGGAGAACACCGTGCTCAAGGCGGCGACGGTCGGTTCGCATGAATACCTCCGCACCCAGGCCCTGGCCCGCATCTATCTCGACAACCTGCCCGGCGTGCAGAGTTCGTGGGTCACCCAGGGCCCGGAAATCGGCCAGGTGGCGCTCAAGTATGGCGCGAGCGACCTCGGCTCGATCATGATCGAGGAAAACGTGGTCAGTGCCGCCGGCACGACGTTCCGGATGGGGGTGGCCGACATGAAACGCCTGATTGGCGAACTCGGTTACGAACCCCGCCAACGGGACAACTGGTATCGGCTGGTGAACTGAACCTTCGCCGGAGCTTGTCAGCGGGCAAAACACCGGCAACAAAGGCGCGAAACGTGGCCAACATCCCAGAGGTTAAGCTGCCCGAGGACGCCCTGACACCCGAACGGTCGCCTCGTTCCGATCACCTGCTGGCCGGCCGGGTCACCCTGGCCTACGCGGCCATCGCCGGACTCTGGGTGCTCGGCAGCGACTCCCTTTGGGGCAACGGATCCGCCGGCAGCTCGGTCTGGCATCTGATCCGTGGCATCGGCTTTGTGATCGCCTCGGCGGTGGCGCTCCACTGTCTGGGGGTCAGCAGCCTGCGCCGGGCGCGGGTCACTGCGCACGAACGCCGCTTTTTTGCCCACCTCGCGGACAATGCCCGGGACGCCATCTTTGTCGCGGATCCCGAGGACGGTTTCCGGTTCATCTATGTCAATGTGACGACCGCGGGGCACCTCGGACGGAACGCCCGCGAAGTCATCGGGCGATCGATTTGGGAGGTGGTGGCAGAAGTCTCCCGTGAAGACTGCGAACGCCGCTGGCAACAGCTTCTCAATGGCGAAGCGCCTTTGATCCAGCTGCACCTGAAATGTCCTGATGGGAAATCCCTCGTGGCGGAGACCTCATTGGAAATCCTGACGGTGGGCAGCCGGCGGATGCTGAGCGGCCGGGCGTGGGACATCACGGCCCGTGCCGGAGAAGAACTGAGGCAGAAGGAATTGCTCGGACAATTGACCGAGTCGCAGAACCGCCTCGTGGAACAGCGCACCCGGCTGGAGCACACCACCGAGGAGTTGGACGTCTTCAACCAGCTGGCGCAGGCGTTTCTTTCGCACACGAGCCCAAGGAGCCTGTTCGGCCACCTGGAAACGATCCTGTCGCGGGCCTTCGGGGCAACGGGCAGTTCGGTTGCCCTGGTAGATGACGTCGCGGATTCCCGCTGCGGCCTGCACTTCCCGGGCAAGGAGTTTCCGGAACCGTGGACGTTCGACGACACCCAGCGGCTGACCAAGGGCACCATCCACAGCCGGTCCGTGGTGTCGGTGCCCTGGCCGCAGACGCTTCCCGGCACCAAGCTGAAGGTCAACTGCCTGGTCGCGGTCGCCATCCGGCACGGGGATGAGATCCTCGGGCAGATCTGGCTGGGCGCCGGGGAGTCGGGCTTCCGCCAGGACGCGGGCGGACGGCTGGAGCGCGTGGCCGGACAGCTCGCGCCGATTCTCCGTTCCTATCTGGCCGAGCGGCGGCTGGCTTTGGAACGGGAGCAGACGCTGGCGGTGGCTTTGGCCAACGAGGCGAAGTTCACCTCGATCTTCCACAATTCGCTCGATGCCCTGTTCCTGGTGGACGTCGAGTCCGGGACCATCGTGGACTGCAACCGGCAGGCGGCGGTGCTGTTCGCCGAGGGCGATCCGCAGCGGCTAATCGGTTTGGAAGGCCGTTGTCTCGCCGTGGAACCCCGCTCGCGCTCCGAGGCGGCTGCCCTTCGCCAGCGCATTGCGGAAGGGTTCGACTACGAGGGGGAATTCGAATATCGCAGCCTTGGGGGCCGGGTTTTCTGGGGACATGTGGCCGGCGAGCAGCTGGAGATTCCGGGAGCCCGCCGGCAGCTGTTCCGCATCATCGACATCACCCAGCGGAAGCTCGCCGAGCGCAAGTCGGGACAGGAAGCGCAGTTCCGGCAGGAGATCATGGATTCGGTGCCGCTGCCGGTCTTCGTCAAGGACACCGAGGGCCGCTACGTTGAGGTGAACCGGGCGTTGACCGAGTTCCTCGGACTGTCGCGGGAGCAGCTCCTCGGCAAGACGGTCGGGGCCGTGTTCCCGGAAAGCGAGGCCGCGGAGTTCCGGCGTCGCGACGAGGAGATTTTCCTCCATGGCGGCCGGCAGGTTTACCGCGCACGGGTCCGGAATGCCGCGGGTGAAATCCGGACCGTGATTTTTCACCGGGCTGTCTTTCATGGCAGCGACCGTTCGCTGGGCGGGCTCATCGGGACATTCCTCGACGTCACCGACAGCGATCTGGCGCTCCAGCGCCTCCGCCTGCAGGAGACCGCGCTGCGGGCGGCTGCCAACGGAATCATCATCACCGACCGGATGGGCATCATCCTCTGGGCCAATCCGGCCTGCGAGCGGCTGACCGGATATGCTCCCGAGGAATTGGTGGGCGCCTCGGTGCGGATCCTCAAGTCGGGCGCTCAGGACTCGGCGTTTTACCGCAACCTTTGGGAGACCGTTCTGGGCGGCAACGTGTGGCAGGG
>CAIWAH010000207.1 GCA_903910585.1 uncultured Verrucomicrobiota bacterium | reverse complement strand
GACCCAGCTAAAATTGCCGGCTGGCTCATCATCTTTATTTAGCTGAAAACCGCCGATTATCGGGCCGCTGCTTGTGTTGTAGTCGTATCGGTATTCCCAGTAGTCAGGCGAGTTAATCAGTGAGAAAACGAAAGCATTCTCAGCGCTTGAGGTGATTGTTGCGAGATAGCCGCCCTTGCTCTCGGCATCAGCTTTCGCCGTAGCCCAACTAAGCCCAGCACTGGTTGGGATGGGTTCGTAATAGTGTCCGTTTCCTCCGGCGTTCGAATCCCAGAGGAACATGGCCGCGTTCAGCGAAGTCGAAAACGCGACTGCGGTTAGCAACGCGAATGGAATGCGGATGGAGTTGGTAGTCATGGCAGCGGGTATCTTGCTTTGGGTCGCCAGCGGGGTTGCTGTTTAGCCGTAGAAATGCCAAAGGCGCGTCACTCAACGCGCCCCGCTGGGGCACCGGGAAGGGCCCACAAGAAAACGCATCAAGCGCGCGCCCGGAGGCGCGGCTTGTGTGTTTTCTTGCGGTCGCTTCTAACTTCCCGGTTTTCAGCGGGACCACAGCCAAAGCAGCACGAAAATTGATTCGCCAGCTACCGCGTGGATTTCTCCCACGCGACAAAGAAACTTGTGCCCGACCCGGACGCTTCGCGGCAAGCCGGGAGTTTGTTGTCTGGCGTTTGGCGTCGCTGCTGGCCAATCCCTCTCCTTGCGAGGCACGAGCGGGGAGGGGGCAGGGGAGAGGGGTAGGCCATCACGCAAGGGCGCCGCCTCTCCCCGGCCCTCTCCCCCATCGGATGGCGGAGAGGGAGTCCGCGCGTCCGGTGGGCACGCTTTGGGGCATTTCTGAACAGCAGGCGCTTGTCAGCGGAGGATGCTTTTCCATGCTCGCCCCATGAATCCCATCGCCACCGCCCGTCGCCTGCGGCGCGACCAGACTGACGAGGAACGTCAGCTTTGGCGGGAGCTGCGGGCGGGGCGGTTCGCCGGCTTCAAGTTCCGCCGGCAGCATCCGGTGGGAAGCTACTGTCTCGACTGCTACTGCCCGGCGGCGCGCCTGTCGGTGGAGTTGGACGGGTCCCAGCATGGATTCCCGGAACAGCGACAATACGACGCCCGACGTGCGGAGTGTTTGGCGACGGCCGGCATCGAGGAACTGCGCTTCTGGAACGGGCAATGGCACAGCAACCGCGAAGGCGTGTTGCTGGAAATCTGGAATGCTCTCCACCGGCGCACCGGTTGCGTGCAGGTGGCCCGCAAGTTGGAGAACCACCGCTTTGTGCCGCCGGATCCCGCCAAGATTATTCCGCCACCTCCGGCAGCGTGAAATGCAGGATGGTTGCGGATTGCTTGCTCCCTCTCCGCCATCGGATGGGGGAGAGGGGCGGGGAGAGGTGGCGCTTGGTCATGCCACCTTCCGGCAGCCCTCTGCGAACGTTCCTCGAATACTTCCACAGCGGACTCCGTTTTTGACTTCGCGTGGGTCGCGGACAGACTGCGGGCACGCTGCTCCCCATGTCGTTTTCCCATCCAGTGTTGCCCCGGCTGCTGACCGGTTTCGGGGCGATTGCGTTTGCCCTGTTCACGGCCGCCGGGGCGGCGCTGGAACCGGCGCAGGTGGAGTTCTTTGAGAAGCAGGTCCGGCCGCTGCTGGCGGACCACTGCTACGAGTGTCACAGCGCGAAGTCGGACAAGGCCAAGGGCGGTCTCCGGCTCGACACCCGGGCCGATACGCTCAAGGGCGGCGCGGCGGGACCAGTAATCGTGCCGGGGAAGCCTGACGAAAGCCTGCTCCTCCACGTTGTGAAGGGCACCGCCAAGGATACCGAACGGATGCCGCCGGAGAAGAAGGGGCCGCCGCTTCGCGCGGAGCAGATCGCCGTGCTGGAGGAATGGGTCCGCCTCGGCGCGCCGGATCCGCGGACGGATGCGGAAGGGGCATCCCAAGTCGGCAAGGTCGCAAATCACTGGGCGTTTCGCCGTCCCGTGGCACCGCCCGTGCCGACGGTGGCGGATGCCGCCTATCCGGTTCGCAACCCGATTGACGCCTTCATCTCCGCCCGCCTGAAGGCCCAAGGTTTGCGACCCGCACCGCTGGCCGACCGCCGGACGCTGCTCCGGCGCGCCACCTTTGACCTCACCGGGCTGCCGCCTACGCCCGCCGAGATGCGGGAATTTTTGGCGGACACGTCTCCCCTCGCCTACGAGCGCGCCGTGGATCGCCTGCTGGCTTCTCCCCGCTACGGGGAACGCTGGGCCCGGCATTGGCTGGACGTGGCGCGTTACGCCGACTCGAAAGGCTACGTCTTCGAGGAGGAACGCCGGTATCCCTACGCCTATACCTACCGTGACTGGGTGGTGCAGGCGCTGAACGACGACCTGCCCTATGACCAGTTCCTGATCCAGCAGATCGCCGGCGACCAACTGGCCACGAAGGATAATCCGCAGCCGTATGCTGCCCAAGGCTTCCTCACGCTCGGCCGCCGCTTCCTCAACAACCAGCACGACATCATTGATGACCGGATTGATGTGGTGTTCCGCGGCACGATGGGGCTGACCGTGGGTTGCGCGCGGTGTCACGATCACAAGTCGGACCCGATTCCGACCGCCGACTACTATTCGATCTACGGCGTCTTCGCGAGCAGCCGGGAGCCGGACGAGAAGCCCCTGCTGGGGCCGAATCCCAACGCCAAGCTGGCCGCGGAATTTGAAGCTGAGAAAGCCAAACGCCGCACCGAGCTGGCGGACTTTCAGGCCGCCAAGACCGCGGAGATCGCCCGTCAGTTGCGGAACAAAGTCGGCGACTACCTGCTCGGCTGGCACGACACGCAGGGACTTGACGAGGAAGCCCGCGTGAAGCTGCTGCGGT
>CAIWAH010000206.1 GCA_903910585.1 uncultured Verrucomicrobiota bacterium | reverse complement strand
GGCTGTGTGTTCACCGTGTGCGTGGGCCTGCTGCCCGGGCTGTGGTGGATGTGGGCCGGCCAACTCCCGCCCGCGTCCCAGCCGCAGGCCTCGGCCATTTACCGGGGCTCGCTCTGGCGGCTCGCGGTCGCGTTGGCCGGCACGCTGCCGGTGCCGGTGAGCCGCGGCCTGGCGAAGTGGGGCGTGGCGCTCTATGGGCGGCTGCGGCCGGAACGGGTGGCGGTGGTGGCGCGGAATCTTCGGCCCGTCTTGGCCGATCCCGCGACGGCCAACGAGATGGCGCGGCGCACATTCGGTGAGTTCGCGCACAAGCTGGTGGACCTCTGGCGGTTGGAGGCGGGCCGGCTGCCTACGGACATCGTCCAACCCGGCAGCGGCTGGGAACATTTTCACGCCGCCCTCCAGGCGGGCCGCGGCGTGCTGCTGGTCACGCCGCATCTCGGCAACTGGGAGCTGGGCTCGCTGCTCCTGCAACGCTTCGGCCTGCGTCCGCTTGTGCTCACCGCGCCGGAGCCGGCCGATGGCCTCACCGAACTGCGCCGCGCCGCCCGGGAACGCCTCGGCATTGACACGCTGGTGGTCGGTGCGGACCCGTTCGCGTTCGTCGAAGTCATCCGGCGCCTGCAGGACGGCGGCGTGGTGGCGGTGCTGATTGACCGGCCGCCGGAACCGACCCGCGTCGAGGTGGAGCTTTTCGGCCGCCCCTTTGCCGCGAGCCTGTCCGCGGCGGAAGTCGCCCGGGCCTCCGGCTGCGTGGTTCTGCCGGTCGCCATCGTGCGGATGGACGACGGTTATCGTGCCGAGGCGCTGGCGCCCGTGCCGTATGACCGCGTGGCCCTGGGGAACCGGGAAGGCCGGCGGGAATTCACCGGCACCATCCTGCGTGCCTTCGAGCCGCTCCTCCGGCAGCATCCCGACCAATGGTTTCACTTTGTGCCGGTCTGGCCGGAACCGAACGACGACCCGCCGCGATGAAGACGCCGGGTTGCGTGGGGCGTTGGCTCGTTCGCGTGGCCGTCGTGCTGGGCTTCGGTCTCCGGCTGCTCGGCGGGGCCAACGAGGCCGACGGCATCCTGCGGCAGTGGCTGGCGCGGCAGACAAACCTGACGACGTGGACCGCGGACTTCGTGCAGACGCGGAACCTCAAGGCCCTCACGCAGCCGCTGACGACGCCCGGCAAGGTCTGGTTCCAGGCGCCGGCGCAGTTTCGCTGGGAACTGGGCCAGCCCGCGCAGTCGGTGGCGCTCCGTGGGGACGCGGACCTGCTGATCCTCGCCCCGAAATTGAAACGCGCTGAGCGGTATCCGCTGGCGGCGTTCGCAACCGGGCCGATGGGCGATGCGCTGGCCCTGCTCGACACGGGCTTTCCGCGCGACGCGGCGGCGTTCACCAACCGTTTCGCGCTGCTCGGCTTCACGAAAACGAATGCGACCCATGCCTTCCGGCTCCAGCCCCGGGCCAAGGCCGCCCAGAAGGTGCTGACCGAACTCACCGTGTTCGTCGCGACGAACGACTTCCAACTGCGCGCCACCGAACTGGTCTTCCGCGATGGTTCCCGGCTGCGGAACGACTTCACCAACGCCGTCGAAAACGCGGCGCTCGAGCCCACGGTCTTCGCTACCGCGCTGGATGCGACGTGGAAAATCTCCGAACCGCTGAAAGGCCGGCAGCCATGAACGAAGAACTCACGCACGCCCTGGCCGCCCTGCCGCACGGTCCGGAATTCCGGTTCCTCGACCGGCTGCTGACCCTGGAACCGGGCCGGAGCGGTTCCGGCGAATTCACGCTCCGCGGCGACGAGGTATTTCTGCGCGGTCATTTTCCGGGCGAACCTCTGCTTCCGGGCGTGCTGCTGCTTGAGGCGGCGGCCCAGCTCGCGGGCGTGGTGGCCCAGAGCGATCCCGCACAGCCGCCATTGCCCGGACTCAAGCTGACCGCCGTGCGCGGCGCCAAAATCACCGGCACCGCGAAACCGGGCGAAACCGTGGTGCTCGAAGCGCAGGTGATCGGCCGGATGGGTTCATTGATTTCGGCCCGGGCGACCGCCCGGGTCGGTGAATTCACGGTGTTGCAGTGCGAAGTGACCCTGGCCGGCACCGCCGCCTGAACGGGAAATCCGCCAGCCCACCGCCAGTTTTCCATGAGCACCCCACACCGCATCTACTCGATGAAGTTTGCGAGCGTGTATCCCCTCTACGTGGCCAAGGCCGAACGCAAGGGCCGCACCCGGGCCGAGGTGGATGCCGTGATCCGCTGGCTGACCGGCTACAGCGAGGCCCAGCTCGCCGCGCTGCTGGCGGCCGACACCGACTTCGAGACGTTCTTCCGGGAAGCGCCGCGGCTGAATCCCACCCGCAGCCTGATCCGGGGTATGGTGTGCGGCGTGCGGGTGGAGGAGGTCGCGGAGCCGCTCATGCGCGAGATCCGTTACCTCGACAAACTGGTGGATGAACTTGCCAAGGGGAAAGCGCTGGAAAAGGTCCTCCGGGCGTGAGCCGGCGTCCCCGGCCGATGGCCGCTCGAATGTTGGTCCCGCTGCCGGAGTCGGCAGAAGGCGCGTTCGTCCCGAGGTCTCTCCATGACATCGGGACCGGCGCAAGTTAGCCTTCGCCAACAATGTCCGCCGCACCGGTCATCGAAGTGGATCAGCTCACCCGGGTTTACCCCGGGCGGGTGGCCGTGGACCGGCTGACGTTTTCGGTGGGCCGGGGCGAAATCGTGGGGTTTCTGGGCCCGAACGGGGCCGGCAAATCCACCACCATGCGCATGCTGGCCGGTTATCTGCCGCCCACGAGCGGGGCGGTGCGCATCGCGGGCCTTGATCCGGACCGGGAACCCGACGCGGCGCGCCGGAAGGTCGGCTACATGCCGGAGAACAATCCGCTGCACCTCGACATGCGGGTAGTGGATTACCTCTGCTTTCGCGCCCGCATCAAGGGCGTCGGCTGGCGGTCGTCGCCGGCGAAGGCGGAGGCCGTGATCCGGCGCTGCGGCCTCGGCGAAGTCCGGACCCGGATCATCGGCCACCTTTCCAAGGGCTACCGCCAGCGTGTGGGCATCGCCGACGCGATCCTGCACGATCCGGAGCTCATCCTCCTCGATGAGCCGACCATCGGTCTGGACCCGCACCAGATCCGGGCCGTCCGCGACCTGATCCGCCAATTGGGCCAGCAGCACACGGTGCTGATCTCGACGCACATCCTGAGCGAGGTGGAGATGACCTGCTCGCGCGTGCTGATCCTCAAGCAGGGCCGGCTCATCGCCTCCGACACGACCGCGGCGCTGGAACGGACCCTGGGCGGATCCGGGGCGGTGACGGCCGAACTGGCGGCGACGCCGGAGGCGGTCACTGCCCGCTTCCGGCAGGTTGCGGGCATCCGGGACCTCGCGGTCGAGGCGCTGGACGACGGTTTCTGCCAGCTCACGCTGGTGCCCGAAGACGCCGCAGACCTGCGAACCACCGTTTCTGAGGTGGCGCGGGAGATGAACTGGCCGTTGCGGGAACTCACGCGGCAGCGGCAGTCGCTCGAAGAGGTGTTCGTCCGGCTCACCCAGTCCGCCCACCTTCCGAACTCGAACGCAAAATGAGCGTCTTTCTTGCCCTGGTGCGACGGGAACTCGGGGTCGCCTTCAATTCGATGACCGGCTACGTGGTGGTCGCGGTGACGCTGCTCCTCACCGGGTTTTCCCTCGTGGACATCAGCTCCAAGCTGGCGAACCTGCCGGACGACAAGCCGATCGTGGAGACCTTCTATCAGAGCGCGTATTTCTGGGTGATCCTGCTGGTCGTCTCGCCGGTCATCACGATGCGGACGTTTGCGGCGGAGAAGTCGTCGGGCACCTACGAGACCCTGATGACCGCGCCGGTCGGCGACACGCAGGTGGTGCTCGCGAAGTTCACCGGGGCCTTCGCGTTCTTCGTGCTCACCTGGCTGCCGCTGCTCGGGGTGCTGGCGGTCCTGCGGCAGGTGACCGGCCAGGCGGCGTTCTTCGAGCCGCGCGTGACCGCGGTGGCGATGGTCGGGGTCGGCCTCGTCGGCGCGCTGTTCATGGCGATGGGCTGCCTCGCGTCGGCCCTCACCAACAGCCAGGTCATCGCCGCGATGGTCAGCTTTCTCCTCGGGGTCGGCCTCTGGCTCATCAGCCTGCGCCCGACCATGGAGGACGCCACCGCCGGCAGCTGGGGGCGGGTTTCGGAACATCTGTCCCTCGTCCGGCACATGCAGGATTTCTCCCGCGGCGTGCTCGATTCCCGCCACCTGACCTTTTACCTGACCGCAACCGTGCTGTTCCTGTTCCTCACCCAGCGGACGGTGGAAAGCCGCCGATGGAAATGAACGGCCCCGAACCCCAACCGGCTCCTCCGGGCCGCCGTCGCGCCGGCACCCTGGTGAGCGTCGCCGTCTCGGTGATTGCGGCCGTCGCGATCTTCGCCGCGCTGAACTACCTCGCGGTCACCCGCACCGTCTGGCGCCGGGACCTCTCCGGATCCGGCTCGCGGCCCCTTTCGCCGCTGACCCTCCAGACGCTCGCGAGCATCACGAACGACGTGAATGTGACCGTGCTCTTCCGCGCGGACTCCGGGCTGTATCCCCACGTGGACCGGATCCTCCGGGAATACTCGCTTCTCCAGCGCCGGCTGAACATCCGGCAGATCGATTACCTGCGCAGCCCCGGGGCGGCGGAACTGGCCAAGGTCCAATACAAGCTCGGCACCATCGCCAACGACGTCGTGGTGTTCGAGTCCGGTGGCCGGCAGTTCGTGGTGACGGCTGCCGACCTGACGATCTACAGCAACGAGGACCTCAAACGGCTGATGGGCGGTGAACAGGTGGAGATCCGCCGCGCCGGCTTCCGGGGCGAAGAACGCTTCACGGCGGCCTTGGCGGCGGTCACCGAAGGGACGACCTACCGCGCCGCCTACCTTCAGGGCCACGGCGAACATCCCGGGGACAGCGACGAGTCCGTCATGGGCTACGCCCGTTTCAACAGCCTGCTCGTCAACGAACGCAACCTCGTGATCGAGCCGCTCAAGCTGGCCGGGACGACCAACGGCGTGCCCGACGCCTGCCAGCTGCTCATCATCGCCGGTCCGACGGCGCCGTTCCTCGCCTCCGAACTCGCCCACCTCGAGGCCTTCCTCCAACGCGGCGGCAGCCTGCTCGTGCTGCTGCATCCGCACGCGGTCGCCCGGCGCACGGGCCTCGAGGATTTGCTGGTCCGCTGGTCGATCGTGTGTCCGGCGATGTATGGCGGTGACAGTCAGTTCACCTACACGACCCTGGATGTGCAGTCGAAGTCGTTCGGGCTGCATCCGCTCATGGCCCCGTTGCGGCGGGAAGAGGGGTCCCTTTACTTCCCGCTGCCCCGGGTGGTGTCGCCGATGCCGGCCGACCGACTCGGTGCGGACGCCCCGAAGGCGGAGGTGCTCATCTACACCAGCGACCAGGGCCTCACCAAATCGGCCGTCGCCGACGGCAACGCCGGCTTCGATCCGGCCCGCGATCGCCGGGGCATTCCGGTCCCGCTCGCCGTCGCCGCGGAGAAGGGCGGCGTGGCCGGCGTGGCGACCGGCCGTGGCACCACCCGCATCGTGGTCATCGGTGACTCGGTGATGTTCGGGAACAAGACCCTGGGCGATGCCAACAACCGGGACTTCGCCGCCCTCTGCGTCAGCTGGCTGCTGGACCGGCCCCAGTCCCTCGCGATCGGGCCCCGGCCGATTGACGAATTCCGGCTGAACCTCACCGCGGCGCAGTTGCGGACCCTGCGCTGGACGCTGCTCGGCGGGCTGCCGGGCGGCGTGCTCGCCCTGGGCTGGCTGGTCTGGCTGAGGAGGCGCGCATGAACACCCGGCTGACCTGGCTGCTGCTGCTCATCGCCTCCGCGCTCGGCGGCTACATTTACCTCACCGACTTCGGTCCCGGCGCCCGCCCGCCCGCCGCCGCCCGGGTCACGCCGTTCCCCCGGTTTGAGCTCACCCAGGTCACCGCCGTCGAACTGGTGCGCTCCAACACCGTCATCCGCGTCGTCCGGGACGAGGCCGGCTGGCGGATGCAATTGCCGGTGGCCTATCCGGCCCAGGCGCCGGCCATCGAATCGCTGCTGGAATCGCTGTCCAAAGCCCAGCCAACCCGCTGGCTCTCGGATGCCGACCTCGGCACCAATTCCCTGGCGAGCTTCGGCCTCGAGGCGGCCGCGCTCACCGTCAAGCTCGAGGTCGCCGGCCATCCCCTCCTGCTCCAGTTCGGCGGGCCGGCTCCGATCGGGGAACAGTTCTACCTCAAGCCGGTCGGCACGGACGGAATCTTCGTGATGCCGAACACCCTGTTGGCCCGGCTGCCGCGATCCGCGGATTACTGGCGCGACCGGTCGCTGATGCCGGCCGAGGGCGTCGCCTACGACCGCTTCGAGGTCCGCGGCAAGACCCCGGGGTTCGAGGCCCGAAAGGACGCTTCCGGCCGCTGGCAGCTGACCAAGCCGCTTCCGGCCCGGGCCGATTCCGCCCGCCTCGAAACGGTCATCCACTCCCTCCGCACCGCCCGGGTGTCCGCCTTCCTCTCGGACTCGCCCAACGTGGACCTGGAGCCGCTGGGCCTGCAGCCGCCGGAGAACGAATTCATCCTCGGTCGCGGCACCAACGATCTCGTGCGCATCCAAATCGGCAACATCCCGGCCGATGCCACCAACTTCGTGCGCGTCCGCCTGCCCGCCACCACCAACCTCGTGCTCGCTCCGGTTGCCGTGGGTCAGCTGGCCCGGCTCGCGCTCTCCAACTTCCGCGACCGCCAGCTGTTGCCGGCCCTGACCGGATTGAGCCGGATCGAGCTGCGGGCCGGCACCAACCAGGCGTCGCTCGAGGCCCGCGGAACCAACTGGACGGTGGTCGCCCCGGCGGAGTTTCCGGCGGACGGAGACCTGGTCCGGCACTGGCTTGAACAGTTGCCCGGCATCGCCATCCACGAGTTCGTGAATGATGTGGTCGCCGACTACGCCGCCTACGGGCTCGACAAACCGGTCCGCGAATACCGCTTCCTCGCCGGCACCAACATCCTCGCGCAGCTCCAGTTCGGCAAAACGGACGGTCCCGAACGGATCTTCGTGCGGCGGCTGGACGAACCGTCGGTCTATTCGGTCGGTCTCGGGGTGTTCCTCCAGCAGCCGGAGGCCGCCAGCCAGTTTCGCGACCTGCGCTTTGCGGAGTCCAATGTGACCAAGGTGGCCATCACCCGGCTGGGAAAAACCCGCGTGCTCGAACGCTCGGCCCAAGGCGATTGGGCCGCCACCGCGGGCGCCCCGCCGGTCAGCCTGAGCCCGGCCGTCGCGGAAACGTTGCACCGGCTGGGCTCGCTCCAGTCCGTCCGCTACGCCGTGCCCGACGAAAGCCAGTTCACCCGGCTGCCCAGTTACCAGCGTCTGGGCCATGAATTCACCCTGACGCTCAACGGCGCCGGCGGGCTGCATTCGCTCCGGTTCCGGCTGGTGGCCGATCTCGGGGCAACCGCCGTGGCCCTCGTGCATGCGGACGGGGCCGCCGAGCCGCTGCGCATCGAGCTGCCCGGCCCGCTGGCGCAGGATCTTCAGCGCGAATTCACCGCCCAATAGCCGTGCCCGCAGCAATGGAACCGGTTCCGCCGCCCGACAGCGCCGCCCCGCCGCCCAGGCGCTGGTGGCGTCTTTGCCGCCGGGGGCTGCGCTGGTGCGGCCACGGCACCTGGATCGGAGCCGCCGTCCTGCTCTACGCCGGCGTCCACCTGAACCAGATCGGGGTGCCGGATTTCCTCAAGGAACCGCTGCTGCGCCAGGCCCGCGAGCGGGGCATCGGCCTGGAGTTCTCCCGCCTGCGGGTGCGCCTCACGCGGGGCCTGGTCGCGGAGAACGTCAACCTCACCCGCTCCCGGGAATCGGCCGGCGAGGTGCTGTATGTCGGGGAACTCCGCTTGCAGCTGGCGTGGCGCGACCTGCTGTCGCTGAAGGCGCCCGGACTGCGGGCGGTGGGGCTGCGCGATGGCCGGATCTCGCTGCCGTTGCCGGCGGAAACCAACGCGCCGCCGTTCCCGTTCAAGGTGGACGACGTCTCGGGCCGCCTGCGATTCGACGGCTCCGAGGCGTGGACCCTCGAGCAGCTGGAAGGCACCTGTCACGGGGGCCGGTTCCACGCGGCCGGCACGGTCGCCAATGTCTCCCACTGGCTGAAACGCGAGAGCGCGCCCAAGCCGGACCGGCCCCAGGGAACCGCCGACACGTTTCGCCGCGAACTGCTCCGCTATGCGCGGGCGCTGGACCGGATGCGCTTCACCGCCGCGCCGGAGCTGGACGTGAAGTTCCACCTGGATGCGGCCCATCCGGAGCAGTCGTCCCTGGTCGCCCGCCTCACGGCCGATGGCGCCGAATCGGACCTCGGCCGTTTTGACCAGCTCCGCCTCGACCTCGAAGCCCGGGCCGCCACCAACGATCCCACCGCGCTGGCCGCGGAAATCCGGCTGAATTCCGCCGCGGCCAAAACCCGCTGGGGCGGCCTGCAGGCGCTGAAGCTCGAACTGCACTCCCGCCATGGCCTCACCAACCCGCTGCCGCTCGACCTGCGGCTGGACCTCGCGGCCGAACAGGTTTCCGCGAAGGGTCTGCTGCTGAATCGCCTGACCGTGCGCGCCCAATCGCAGCCCGTCGCCGAAGCCGGCACTCCGGACGCCGTGTTCACCACCGCGGTCGAGGGGTCGGCCCAGGGCATCTACACCGAGTGGGCGCACCTGCGGTCGGCCGACCTGGCCCTGGAGGCGCGGCATCCGGTCGCGGGCCCGGCAACCAACTGGATACCGCGCGAGGCCAGGGCCACGGTGAACGCCAACGGCATCAGCAACCGCTGGGCTCAGGCCGGAAGCGTTGCGCTGACCGCCTCGACCCGGCCCGCGCCGGCCGGAAACATTCCGCAGCTCCCGGCCTGGTGGGAACGCATCGCTCCCCTCGAGGCGGCAACGTCCCTGAGCGTTTCCAACTTCACGATGCCGAAGCTCGCGCTGGATTCCGCCGCGCTGTCGCTGGGCTGGTCGAACGGCGCGGTCACCGTCGGCGATCTGGCCGCGCGGCTTTACGGCGGCGGCGTGAAGGGCGAGGCGGGCCTCGACGTCGCCACCCGCTTTGCCCACGCTAAGGTCTCTTCCGACTTCGACCTGCACCGGCTGGAGCCGCTGATGACGACCAACGCGGTGAAGTGGATCCGCCAATACGGCTGGCGGCCGGAACAGCCGGTCGTGCTCGCGGCGGAAGGCAGCGCCGTGTTGCCCGCGTGGACCAATCGCCAGCCCGACTGGCGAGGGGAGGTCCTGCCCAGCCTGCTGGTCGCCGGCACCGCGACCGTGACCAACTTCACTTTCCGCGGACTGCCCGGGGACCGCGGGCACGTGCCGTTCGCCCACACCAACCTGCTGTGGTCCATCCGCAACGCCCGCGCGTGGCGGCCGGAGGGAGAGGTCACGTTCGACTACGAAGGGCACACGAAGACGCAGGACTACCATTTCCGCGTCCGCAGCTCGATTGACCCGAACATCGTCCGCCCGTTGCTGGAACCCGGCGGACTGAAGGCGCTCGACCTGTTCCAGTTCACCCAGCCGCCGCACCTCGAAGGCGACATCTGGGGACGCTGGTTTGCGCGCGAACGCACCGGCCTCGACGTGCGCCTGAGTCTGACCAACGCCACGTTCCGCGGGGAACACGTCGATGAGTTCCGCGCCTCGGCCGCGTTCACCAACCAGTTTGTCGGGATCCGGAACGTGGACATCAAGCGGGGCGCGACCTGGGCGCAGGTTCCCAGTGCGGGCTTCGACATCCCGACCGGACGCATCTACCTGACCAACGCGATGGCGACACTCGATGTGGCGCCCGTCACCCGGGTCATCGGCCCGAAGACGCACAAGCTGATGAGCGCCTACCAGTTCGACCAGCCGCTGCGGGCGGTGGTGAACGGCGTCATCCCGGTCCGCAACACGGACGAGGCCGACGTGAAGTTCGACGCGAGCCTCGGGGGCTTTCACTGGTGGCGGTTCAACACGACCAACACGTCCGCCTTGCTGCACTGGCAGGGCGACCGGATCACGGTGTCCAACCTCGACACCGAGTTCCACGGCGGCCGGCTCAACGGCACGATCTGGGTCAACTCGGAGAACAAGGCGGACGTGCAGTTCGGCTTCGACGCGGTGGGCAAGGACCTCGACGTCGCACGGCTGCTGCATGATCTGCTGCCCAACACCAACCGCCTCGAGGGAACGCTGTCCACGCATCTGGTCGTGGAACGGGCGTCCGCCCGTGAGGACGGTGCCTGGCAGGGACATGGCGACGCCAGGCTGCGCGACGGCTACCTGTGGGGCCTGCCCGTGCTCGGCCTGCTCAGCGGTCCGCTGGAGTCCATCTCGCCCGGGCTAGGCCAACAACGGTTCACAGAGGGCACGGCGACGTTCACGATCACCAACCGCCTGGTCCGGTCAAAGGATCTGGAACTGCGGTCGCCGGCGATGCGCATGCGCTTTCAGGGCGAAGTCGGGTTCGACGCCCGGCTGGATTCCCGCATGGAGGTCGAGCTGCTGCGCGACATCCCCGTCGTCGGCGGCCTCGTAAGCACGGTGCTGAAGCCGTTCACCAAGCTGCTTGAATTCGACGTCAAGGGACGCCTCGGCAAGCCGGAAGCGGATTTCCGGCACGTTCCCTCGTTCATCCTCGCGCCCCTGCGCCCGTGGCAGACCCTCAAGGCCCTGTTCCCGGAGGAACAGCCCGAGCCGGCGGTCAAATTGGAGCCCGAGCCCAAGACCGAGGCGCCGACTCCGGAGGTGCCGCCGGTCCAGCCCTGACCGCGGTCGCCCGCGAGGATTGGAGGCGGTTTGGCGCCTTGCCGGCCATCAGGATTCCCCCAAGTTCCCCGGCCGATCACATGGCCAACCAAATCCATTCCTTCGCCACCGATGCCGAGCTTGCCCACACGGCCGCCCGCGCGCTTCTCGACTGGGCTACGGCCCGCTCCGGCCAATCCGCCACCGTGGCTTTGGCCGGCGGACGCATCACTGGCAATTTCTACGATGCCATTGTGGCACAGGCCAACCCGGCGGAGCGCGCTGCGGTGCGGTCGCTGGATTACGTTTGGGGCGACGAGCGCTGCGTTCCCCCCGACAGCACAGACAGCAACTTCCGGCTCGCGCATGACCGCCTGTTTGCCCCGTTGAGCATTCCGGAAGCCCGGCAGCACCGGACTCGGGGTGAACTGCCCCCGGTCGAAGCGGCCGCCCAAGTCACCGCCGCATTGACGCAACTCGCCACAAAGTTCACGGACGGCCATCCCCAACTGGACCTCGTTCTCCTGGGCATGGGCGAGGATGGCCACGTGGCCTCGCTGTTCCCCAATGCACCCGCAGAAGTGCTGGAATCACGGGCGATTTGCCTGCCGGTGATCGGTCCCAAGCCGCCTCCGCAGCGCATTTCCCTGAGCTATCCGATGCTTCACGCCGCGGCCGAAGTGTGGGTGCTGGTCGCGGGGGCCGGCAAACTGGCGCCCTTGCGCGAGGCCTTGGGCGGAGCATGTTCCTTCGGGCTCGGCAAAGTGCTGGCCGGCAGAAAGGTGACGAAGATCTTTGAATCCGTGGGCCACGGCCCGCGTTAAGAGTGGACCCGGCAGTCGCACCGAAAAGCTTTGAACGATTTCTGCGCCGCTGAATCACAGAGGCGTAGGTTAGATGGGTGGCTGCTAAGGGTTGGCAGAGAGGTCTTGCTAGCGGTGGAGTGCAGCCACTGACTCCAGTTGGCTCCGCCGCTGATCTGAGCGTGCTGGTGAGTGCGCAGACGACCTCATCACCAGAGGACCGGTTTCAACACCGGTCCTCTTTTGTTTTCCGGTCACTGCTCCCGCACCCGGAAAAATCGCGCCTGGCCGGCGCCCTCCAGGGGAACGGTGATGCCGCCCATGGTCGCACGGTTGGTGGAGACATCCGTCCAGCGGCCAAAGTCATCGGAACTCTCCAGCACAACCTGGGCACCGGCGTGACCATGCAACCGCAGGCGCGCCGCTTCTCCGTCCGCTTCCGCAGACAGCAGGGGCAGGTGGTCATTCGGCAGCAGGAAGTTTCGTGTCACGAATTCGCCGATCTTCGCGCCGCACCGTTTACCCTCCTCGTTGTCGAACGCGTAGTGGATGCCGCCGTAGATCCGGCTCATGCCCACTTCGTCGGCACAGGCTGACAGGCTGGTGAAGTTCCGGAAGACACCGGGCAGGGAATCCGACCGGGCGGAGAAGCTGACCGCATCCGTGCCCAGAAAGCGCGCCAGCACCACCGCGCTGGATTTGCTGAACGTGCTGTGGCCGCTGGTGTAGGCGGGAAACGGCGGCGAGACCAGGTAATGGTTCCAGGATGGATCCGCCTCGGTCGCCTCGTTGCCGTCTTCCGCGCCGCGCTGGATCGCGGTGATGGGACGCCAAAGGTTGTAGCGATACTTCGTCTCCCAGCAGACAATGGCGGCATCGGCCTGGGCCACGCTGATCAGGGCGAACAGACGGGCCGTTTCCGCCAGTGGCAGATCCTTGTCCCGGGCGATCGTGGCCGCGATTTCGTGCCAGTGTCCCGGCGGCATCGCGGTGTAGCTAAAGTCCGACCAGAACACGGCGATCTGGCTCTGCTCGGCCGTGCGCACCGGGCTGTTCTGCGCTCCCAGCACCTTCACCTCTTGATAGGCCGCGGCGTAATCGGCGCTGTCCATCGCCGGCGGCGGGCCGGGCACAAACGGCTCCGTGGACCCAACGCAAAACGGCTTCACGTAGCGCCAATGAGGGTCCAGTGGCGGCCGGAAGAACGGGGCGGTGCGCCGCCATTGCCCCGGTTCGGCGCTGGGAATGTAGGGCACCTGGGTGTTCGCGCCATCACTCTGCCGGCTTTCCAAGGTCTGCTGGGCGATCTTCAGGCCGAGGTTGAGTCCGTTGGTCAGCCCTGCTGTCGCCGGCTGGCTCGCCACAAAGGTCTGATACAGCTCGTCGGAACGGGCCTGAAACGGCGGATACAGCGCCAGCGCCACCGTGTAGGCCGCGGCGGCCGCGGCGGCTTCCGCGGAGGTTCCGGGCTCCACCGCCTCAAGGAACCGGTAGGGTTGGTGCGTCCCCAGGACAGAATTGACCGCGTCGTAAACGGCGGTGTGCAGGATGGCGAGGTTGCGGGAGCTGAGCGTCGGCCCGGTGTTGTCCACCCGGATGGCGTCCAGCATCAGCGCATTCCACTCCAGCACGACATCCGCACAGGCGGCATCCGTGAGCAGGACGGAAACGGCAAGCAAGGCAGGCAGGGTTTTCACGGCGGGGGCAGCATGGAAAGCCGCGCCCGGGCAAACAAGCCAGCAGACCGGGGCCAAATGCCCGAATTGCCGGGTGAGCTGCGCCGGCGATCAGGGCGCGACGATGTCGTCCGAACCGGGCGCACCGCCGTCGTCACGGCCATTCGGCCCGAGGGAATACACGATCGGGCCGGCGGGATTCGTGAGGATAATGCGGAGGGGACGCTTCCAAGCATCCACCAATTCGCCGGCATCGTTCGCACTCCGGGCGGGAATCTGAAGAAAGATGAGCCCTTGGCGATTGCTTCCCCGGAGACTGGCAGAAACCTGCGCCAGGTTTCCGGTCGGATAGCTGCCAAAAGTGATTTGGAACGCCTTCAACGACCCAAAGGCGTTGTTAACCTCCCACCGAACAGCGGGTGTGTGCGGGGTGACCATCGGCGAAAGAACGGCGAGGGCCGGCCAACCGATCAGCCCGACCAGCATCACCGCCAAGAGAGCAACAAAAAGCCGGCTGGGACGATACCCAGCCGGCCGCTTGTCCGCCTCACCAACTGGAGAGCCGGAATCCATCGCACCTGATTTTCAATGTGCCGGCGCGCTGCCCGAACCCGCCGTGGCTTCCGTGTCCTTCGGCGGATGGAAAAACAGCGCCAAGGCCACCGCGGCGGCCGAAGCGGTGATCAGCGGCACGAGGAACAGGCCCTTGAAGTTCACGACCTTGTTCACCGTGTAAACCGACTGCATCAGCCACGGGCAGATGGAATTGGCCACCAGCGCGCCGATGCCGAGGATCTGGAGGTTGAACAGGCCCTGGGCGCTGGAACGGATGTCCTTCGGGAAGTAGGCGTCCACGAAGATGTAAACCGTGGCGAAGAAGAACGCGTAGCAGATGCCGTGGAGCACCTGGATGAGGATGATCGCCCCCGCGCTCTGCGGCATGAAGGAATACACCGCAAACCGGGCCGCGTGCCCGAGAATGCCCACGATCATCGTGGTCCGCCAACCGAGCTTCTTCAGCGTCGCGCCGAGCACGAACATGGTGAGGATCTCCGCGATCTGCCCGATGCTCATGATCGGCGTGATCCACGGCGCGGCGATGCCCACGCCGCCGTCCGCCACGGGCGTGCCGAGGAACACGCCGGTCCAGTTAAAATAGCAGTTATGGACGAACGAATCCACGAAGGTGACCAGCCAGAGCACCAGCACGAAGGGATGCTTGAGCAGCTTGACCGCCTCGAGCCAGGCGAGGTTGTCACCCGCGGCACCGGTTGCCTTCTTGGGCGGGGTGTGCGGTAGCAGGAAGCTGAAGCCCGCGAGCGCGATGGAGGCGAGACCCGCCACGATGAAGGTCCATTTGGTGGCAGCCTTCGCGGCATCACCCGACAGCGGGTTGCTGAAGACCACTTCAAGCCACTTCACCAAACCGGCCGGATTCGCGGCGTTGACGGCATCCCAATTGACGAAAATGAACGTGAACGGCCACGCGGCGAGAATCCAGCCGATGGTGCCGCCCATGCGGACAATGCCGAACTCCTTGGCAGGGTCCTTCATGTTGGCGAAGGCAATGGAATTGGTGATCGAGATGGTCGGGACGTAGAGCAGGCAGTGGACGAGCATCGCGAGGAAGAACGGCCAGAACTCCTTGGTGAAACCGCAGTAGAGGATCGCGAGGCCGCCCACGAAATGGGAGAACGCCAGGAACTTCTCCGCCGCGAACTTCCGGTCCGCCCACTGGTTGCTGAAGAACATGCCCACGATCGAGGCGATGGGGAACGCGTTCAGGATCCAGGACTGCTGGCCGGGATTGAACCCTAGGCTCGGCAGGTAGCCGAAGATGAGCGGCAGCCATGCGCCCCAGATGAAGAACTGGAGCACCATCATGAGGAACAGCTTGAAGCGGGGGGAGGAATTCATGGCGGAAACTGCGGATTGGTATGCTGGGAAATGAGCCTAGGCCACCCGGCAGGCCGCAAACAAGGTGAGACTACGGGCGGTTTCGGGGACCGGAGCCGCAGGAAGTGCAACTTCCGGAAACCCGTGCTAACGGTCTCCCGTGAGTTCGCCCAACGCCGAATCCCTCCTGACCGCCGCCCGAGCCACCGCCCTCCACGCTCACGCCCCCTACTCGCGCTTCCGCGTGGGTGCGGCCGTGCTGACGGAACGGGGAGTCTTCACCGGCTGCAACGTCGAGAACGCGAGCTACGGGCTGTGCCTGTGTGCGGAACGGGTCGCGTTGGGTTCCGCCATCGCTGCGGGCGCACGCCGCATCTCCGCCATCGCCGTGACCTGCCTCGATGCCCGGGCTGACCTGGGTTTGCCGGGGCGGACCCCCTGCGGGGCCTGCCGGCAGTGGATGCTGGAACTGGCCCCGGAGGCGGAAGTGTGGATTGACGGCGAGCCGCGGGTCTTCCGCGTGGCCGAACTCCTCCCCCACGGCTTCCAGTTGGCGTGAAGTTCACGCGACCGCGGCGACATTTCACGCAGAAACCGCCTGATTTCCGCGAAAACCGGCCACTTTTCCCCTGAATTCCCTGCTTTGGGGTGCTGGCATTCGCGCTGCTTCGCAGCAACATGAAAGGCGTTGACACTGAAAGTGAGCGGTCACTAGTGTCGCGCCACTTTAACTCCGTCACACACATCAACACCTATGAACCGTCTCCGTAAACTGCGTTCCAGCGCCTTCACGCTGATCGAACTCCTGGTGGTGATCGCGATCATCGCGATTCTCGCCGGCATGCTCCTCCCGGCTCTCGCCAAGGCGAAGGCCAAGGCGCAGCGCATCAACTGCGTCAACAACCTGAAAAACATCGGCTTGGCGATGCGCATTTTTGCAACCGACAACGAAGGCAAGTTCCCTTGGCAGGTTGACCCGTCGCAGGGCGGCGTGACCCCTCCGGCTGCCAACCAGGCTGCCAACGCCACCAACAGCGCGACGTTCATCCTCGCGGCCATCTCCAACGAGCTGTCCACCCCGAAGATCGTGATCTGCCCTTCGGATGACCGCCCGGTGCTGAAGACCAACACTTGGACCTACGTGGTGGCCACCGGCGCCGGTGGCGCTCCTGCGGCCGACAAGCCGAAGCTCACCAGCTACTTCGTCGGTCTCTCCGCCAGCGAAGAAGCGCCCCAAAGCATCCTGTCCGGTGACCGCAACCTGACCAACGGCACCTACAACTTGGATTTCAAGACCGCCGGCAGCTACAACAAGACCATCAAGGTCTTGGCCACGGACGCGAACAACAACACCCGTATCGCCTGGGGCTACACCGAACGTATCCACCAGAACGCCGGCAACCTCCTCTTGGGTGACGGCAGCGTGCAGCAGGTCTCCAGCGGCCGCGCTCGCGAGCAGGTCCGCGACGCCCTGCAGGCCAGCGGCGACTCGGAACTGCTGTTCCCCTCGCTCTGATCGGTTTCTGCGGATTCCTTTGCAAAGGCACTGCTTCGGCAGTGCCTTTTTTGTTTTTCCAGCAGGCAAAACCCCATTGGAACCCGGCAATTTCCAGCCCCTTGATCGCTTGAAACTGCGGCCCGGCGACAGCCCCGGAGCGGCCGGCCCGGGAAGACTAGGCGAGGACAATGCCCGCTGCCCCGGACTCGTGCTTTGGATCATTGCCGGCGGGCCCTGGAACCCACTGAACCGGCATCGGCAATCCTGACCTGGAATTCACATGGGCGGCGGAGTGACCTCCACCCGGAAGAATCGGGCCGGTTCGTCGGATGGCACCCGCACGACGCAGGTGTCGACTTCGTTGTCGGCCGCCGTGGTCACGCTCGGCTGAAGCTCCTCCTGCCAATCCGCCAACTCCACAGCTCCCACCACCCGGAACTGAGCACCGGCATTTCTCCGGGATCGCACAAACCGCAGCTGGAGTCCCGGGGGATTGCCGGCCACCGATTCCAGCCTCGGCAAGTGATCCCGGGCCGTCGCCCCCAGAGGAAAGGCAAAGGCGTAGCGGAGGAAATTGGCGAATCCATCCCCAAAGGCATCCGCGTCCGGTTGCCGGAAAGCCGCCGGCGTTCCGGGGGGCAAAACCCGCTCCTGCCAGCGACGGTAGCTTTCGCGCTGACCGGTGTATTCCCGCAGCAGGTCGAACATCTTCCGGTCGAGGCGGAGCCCCTGATAGCTCTCGAAGGAGACATCGGTGCGACCGCTGTTCACCGGACCGAAGCTGCCTTCGAGGTTCCACAGCGCCCAACCGAGTCCGGCGTTCTCGAAGTTGTTCAGCGCGTCCCGCATCCACGCGAGCGTGACGGCATGGGGCGTCGCGCTGTGACTGCCCCACTCGCCCACCATCACTCCAACTCCCTGGGCGCGCAGAACGATCCATTGCTGCAGCGTGTTCCGCCAGAGCCAAGCGGCGTCCTGAGATGCCGAATAGCTCACGGCCGGAGCCGCCTGCGGACGCCAGTTGACCGTGACCGACTGCTTTACGCCCCAGTCGCGGTTGCCCGCCGGAATGACCGTTTCGACGCCGCCTGTGGGCGCCAGACCGACATCGGAAAAGGTCATCCAATCCCCGTCGGTATTGTCCAATGTCACCCGCGGTGATCCGGCAGGAATCGTCACGGTGTAATCCCGGTCGTAGAGATTCTGGTAGGTGTTCCACTGCGGCACAAAGATGACCTCCTTCCATTCACCAGCACCCGGCCCGGGCACGAAGAGACGGTTGGTCAGCGTCGTGGTGCCTGCCTTTACCGTCAGGCGGCTGCGGGAGGACACTTGGAGGACCCGGATACGCAGAGTCGTATTTGTGGGAAAAGGCCCCTCAATCCGCAACGGCGCGCGAAACTCCGACTTTAGCGGGCCATAGAGGTGACCGTTCACCAGCGAACCAGGCCAACCCGGGACCGGCCAGGCGTCGCTCCCCGCCACCCAAGACGCCCGATAGTGGGTCAGGCCAAACGGGGTGTAACCGCGGGTGGCCTGCGCGACCCGCAACGGAATCAGTTCGGGCACCGGCCGCGCGGCGTAATTGAGCCCGTCGCAGATGACCAGCCGTTCCGGATCTTCGGCGCGGATTGCACCGACCAGCTTCGCCACGACATTCGAGTAGGCGGCCGGGGTGATGTCGGGCGGCTCGTTCAGCAGGTTGAAACTGAGCCGGTCATTGGGAATGCCCCGATAACGTTTCGCAAACTGCCCCCAATGTCTGGCCGCCAACCGCTGCGCCTCCGCATCGGTCCACAGGCTTTTCGCCTCCGCCGGCGAGGCCACGGTCCAGCCCGGGATACGATGAAGATTTAGGCAGACATGGACGCCGTATTGGCCGCCCCAGGCGACGGCCTGATCGATCTCGGACAACCGGGCCTCGGAAAACTGCTCCCAATCGCCTCCGGAAATGTAGGTGCGATAGTCCATCGGCAGACGCACGAAGTTGAATCCGTGCGCCGCGATGAATCGGAAATCCGCCTCCCGAAACGGGCCGTTCGGCCCGGTGAGCATGAACTTGTTGAGCAGGTTGAACCCGCGCCAGGGAGGCAAATTGGTCCAGGAAGCGGCCGGAAGGGGGACCGCCGCGCGGGCCGGCCCGGGAACGATCAGAGCCGCAACGAGGAACAGGACCAGACGCAGCGACATGGCATGACCTTAAGCCGCTCGGACGGTTTGGCCAACACCGACCCGACCAGACCGGCAAGGTTCGTCCATTTCGGCATTTGCCCCTCCGTCTTCCGGTGGTTGCCTACGCGGGAACTCCAACTCCTTCACCGTCACTCTTCCGATCATGAAACATGCTCCCACCGTAGTCGCCGCGCTGCTGGGCGCGCTGTTCGTCTTCGCCGGCGCCGCTGTGCTTTTTCACTGGGTGGACGCACCGCCACCGCCGGAAGGAACTCCCGCCGGACATTTCATGGCGGCGCTTGCCCCAACCGGCTACCTGACCTTTGTGAAGTCGCTGGAGCTGATCGGCGGCCTGCTGGTCGCGATTCCACGCACCCGCAACGCTGGCCTCCTCATCCTCGGCCCGATCATCGTCAACATTCTCGCCTTCCATGGCTTCGTGATGAAGGGCGAAGGTCTGTTTAGCCCGATGCTGCTCTTCATCGTCGCCGCCGCGATCTACCTGCTGTGGGTGGAGCGTCGGGCTTTCGGCAGTCTCTTCCGGCGCGCCTGACCGCCGGCCAATTCCTGCATCGAGATATTCCCGGACGCGAACATCACCCTCGGTAGCCCGGCGGCGAGGAATCGCACTCCACCCCGCTGACCTTTCAACGTTTTCCCGGTAGCATTGGTCCACTCAACCACTTCAACCACATGAGCAGCGTTCGCGTCCTCGTCGGCACCAAGAAGGGTGCCTTCATCCTCACTGCCGACGGCCAGCGCCGGAACTGGCAAATCACCGGCCCGCACTTCGCCGGCTGGGAAATCTACCACCTCAAGGGCTCGCCCGTGGACCCCAACCGCCTTTTCGCCTCGCAGTCGAGCGGCTGGTTCGGGCAGATCATCCAGCGGTCCGACGACGGCGGCAAAACCTGGAATCCGCCCGGCACCAAGCCCGAGGACCTGATGGGCCCCGACGGCATGCCCAACGGCAAGAGCAACGACTTCCGCTACGCGGGCGAGGTCGGCACGCACAAGTTCTACGACGGCTCGCAGCATCCGTGGGAGTTCAAGCGCATCTGGCACGTCGAGCCGTCGCTGACCGATCCCGACACTGTCTATGCCGGCGCGGAAGACGCCGCGATCTTCCAGTCCACCGACGGCGGCAAGTCGTGGAAGGAGCTCTCCGCGCTGCGTAGCGCCAAAGGCCACCTCTGGCAGCCCGGCGCCGGCGGCATGGCGGTTCACACCATCATCCTCGACCCGAAGAACCCCGGCCGCATCTACATCGCCATCTCGGCGGCGGGGGCGTTCCGCACGGACGACGGCGGGCAGACCTGGAAGCCGATCAACCGCGGCCTCAAGTCCCAATACGAGCTGCCTGATCCCGACGCCGAGGTCGGCCACTGCGTCCACCGCATCGCGCTGCACCCGTCGCGGCCCGACGTGCTCTACATGCAAAAGCACTGGGACATCATGCGCAGCGACAACGCCGGCGACCAGTGGAGCGAAGTCAGCGGCAACCTGCCCACCGACTTCGGCTTCCCGATTGATGTCCACGCGCACGAACCGGAGACGATCTACGTCGTGCCCATCACCAGCGACTCGCTGCACTATCCGCCCGACGGCAAGCTGCGCGTCTATCGCAGCAAATCCGGTGGCAACGACTGGGAACCCCTCACCAAGGGCCTGCCGCAGCAGGACTGCTACGTGAACGTGCTGCGCGACGCGATGGCCGTGGACCAGCTCGACGACTGCGGCGTCTATTTCGGCACGACCGGCGGCCAAGTCTATTGCTCCTCCGACGGCGGCAACACCTGGCAAACCATCGCCAGCCACCTGCCGCCCGTGCTGTCGGTGGAGGTGCAGACGCTGAGGTGATGACTTGGAGCCGGGGCGGCGGCAGAATTCAAGACAGGCCAAATCGCACGCTATGAACTTACAAGAGCTTGCCGCACATCTTGACCAGGAGTGCTACCAGCCAAGCATTTACTGTATCGGCTCGGGTTGGCGTGCCTACCATGACGCCTATTGCATCGAAAGGATCGGCGGACAATTTGAGGTCTTCTATACCGAACGTGGACAGCGCGGGGCGGTAATCCATCGGGGTGAGTCCGAGTCGGCAGCGTGCGAAGCATTTCTTGCAGCGCTCGACCGCTCGCAATGTTCTCGCGCTCACTGCGTTGGGTTCTTCACCTCGAAGTCAGAAGCAGACAGCCTGTCGGAGCGTTTAGTTTCGGCAGGCATTGCGGTTCACCGCGATGAGATCCCATACAGCAGCAAGACAGGCATGCGCTATAGGGTGTTCGTATTCGGGCGAGACAAGCTAAGGGTTCAGGAGATTATTGATCATGCGTTACGACCAGCGGTGTAACCATACGCTGTGGCTATCTGTTCCGCACATGACCTAGCCCTCACATGATGATCTTTTCCGGGACTTGTCGGAGGTTTCGCCGATTCCTAAAACGCTAAAACGATAGTCCTGAGTGCAACCCCAAACCCTCATTTGCGTCAGCGACGTGGAGGCCAGCAGCCGCTGGTATCAACGCCTGCTCGGCTGCCGCAGCGACCACGGCGGTCCGAACTACGAGCGGCTGGTCGCGGACGGCCGCCTGGTGCTGCAACTGCACCGCTGGGACGTGGAGCATCATCACGGTGCCATCGGTGATCCCGCGTTGGCGCACGGCAACGGCGTGCTGCTGTGGTTTGAAGTCGCCGACTTCGACGCCGCTGCGGCCCGCGCCGCCGAGTTGCAAGCCCCCATCGTCCTGCCGCGCCACCGCAACCCGCCCGATTGCGACGGCGGACCGAACCACTGGGAAATCTGGCTCAGTGATCCCGACGGCTACACCGTCGTCCTCGCCAGCCCCGACGGAACCGCCGACGGCACTTGGAAGCCAGGCCAGCCATGATCCGCGTCGTTCTGCCCTATCACCTCCGCAATCTCGCCCGCACGGACGCCGAGGTGACGCTGGAGGTGCCCGAACCCATCACCATCGCCGCAGCGCTGGACGCGCTGGAAGCCCGCTTCCCAGTGCTGCGCGGCACCATCCGCGACCACGGCACGCTCAAGCGCCGGCCGTTCATCCGCTACTTCGCCTGCAAGGAAGACCTGTCGCTGGAATCCACCGACACGCCGCTGCCCGCCGCCGTCATCAGCGGCGCGGAACCGTTCCTTGTCGTCGGCGCGATGGCCGGCGGCTGAAAGTGCATGAGCAAATCCCCCGACCACGCCTTCGTCGCGCTGCTCCGCGGCATCAATGTCAGCGGCCAGAAGCTCATGCCGATGGCCGCCCTGCGGGAGCACTTTGCCGCCGCCGGTTACCGCCGGGTGAAGACCTACATCCAGAGCGGCAACGTGTATTTCGAGACTCGCTCCCGTGACGCCCGGAAGCTGGAGGCCGACCTCAGCCAACTCATCCGCACCCACTACGGTTGGGACGTGCCGGTGATAGTCCGCAGTCTGCCGGAACTGGCGGACATCGTCACCCGCAGCCCCTTTGCCGCCCCCGACCGGAGCTGCGAACAGGTCTATGTGGGCTTCCTGCGAAGTGAACCTCCCGCCGCAGCCGCCGCGGAATTGGCCGCCCGCAGCATGGCGACGGATCGCTTCGCCGTGGACGGTCGGACGCTCTACATCTGGCAACGCAAGGACGCGCCGAAGAACCTGCTCGATTCGCTGAACTTGGAACGACTGCTCCACACCGAAATCACCCTCCGCAACTGGGCCACAACCGTTCGACTGACCCAATGGAGCATTCCTGCCGCGTGAGCGCATGTGCCAACATGCCTTCTGCACCGGCCGTCGAGTTCGCTTCGGGCAACACGACGATGACCACCGGATCCCAGCAGAACGTCTCCGACCCGGTAACGGCCAGCCTTCTCCGTTCAACATTCACTTCACCTTCAAGTCATCATGCCCAACTACATTGATGGATTCGTCATCCCCATCCCGAGGAAAAACCTGCCCGCTTACCGGCGTATGGCCGCCAAGGCCGGCAAGATTTGGAAAGAGCACCGCGCTCGACTACTGGGAATGCGTCGGTGACGACCTCGACGTGAAGGGCATGACGGGCTTCCCGCGCATGGCCAAGGCCAAGCCGGACGAAACCGTGGTCTTCGCCTGGATCGTCTATCGTTCCCGCAAACAGCGCGACCAAATCAACGCGAAGATCATGGCGGATCCGCGCATCCAGAAGATGTGCGATCCGAAGAATCCGCCGTTCGACTTCAAGCGCATAGCCTACGGCGGCTTCAAGGCCCTGATCCACGCCTGACGGCAATGATGGCCCGAGGGGCGCAACTGGACACCGTGTGCGTCCGCCCTGGGCCACCCCGAACGTGCTGCCGTTTTTCAACCGGCAGCGGCGGTGTGGGCGGGCCACGAATTGAGTCCGGGTGGCGGAGCGGGCCGAAGGCTTCTGGGCGACAGCCCACCCTTGGCGCCGTGGCCTCCGTCCAGAGCTGAAGCCCGCACCGGGCGTTCACTGTGAGTCGTCGGCTCCGATTCACGGGGTCTGCCGGTAAGATACCGGCAGCACTTTGCTGCTCGCCCGCGCGCACACGATGTCCAGATGCGCCCTGGCCCGAGGAGCCGCATTTCCCGTCCTTTACGGATGAACCCGATTCAGGCAGAAAACGCGGCCCATGGAACGCACGTTGATCCTCTGCAAACCGGACTGCATGGAAAAGAACCTCGCCGGTGAGGTGCTCCGCCGCTTTGAAGCGGCCGGGCTTCGGTTGGTCGCCGCCAAGAGCATGCGGCTCACGCCCGCCCTGCTCGCGGAACACTACGCCCACTTGGCGGACAAGCCCTTCTTCCCGGAGATCGTCACGTTCATGAGCTCGCAGCCGGTGCTGGCGCTGATCCTCAGGGGCGACGGCGCGGTGGGACGCGTCCGCGACCTGCTCGGGCCGACCGACAGCCGCAAGGCTCCGAAGGGCTCCATCCGCGGCGACCTCGGCACCGACAACATGCGCAACATCGCGCATGCCTCGGACTCGGTGGAGAACGCCGAACTCGAAATGAAGCGGTTCTTCAAAGCGGACGAGATTCCGGCCTGAACCGCCACACCATCATTTGGCACGGCCAGGGTTCGCCCTGGCCGTTTTTGTTGGGACCGGTCAGTAGAACAGGAACGGCCACCAGTTCTTCATCGGCCGGCCGGCGCCGTCGCGGGCGCGGTTGTCCAGGCCGGGAAAGTTCTGCCGCCAATAGACCAGCCACGGACCCATACAGTCGCCCGCGCTGGCCCGATACCGGGCAAAGGCCTCGTTAGTCCACGGTTTCACCACATCGGCGCCGTCGGTTCCGCCGCCTTCGCGCCAGCCTTCGATGGAACTGAGCACGGCGTTGGTGTTGTCGAGGTCGTAGTGCTGGCGGGCGTTCGGCGGCCAGTGCGCATTGCCGCCGGCCACGAAGTAGTTGCTGACGATCAGCGGGTCGCCTTTCCACGGACGCATCACTGCGAGGTCCGGACGCGGATATTCGATGAGACGCTCGCCGTAGCGGAGCGAGTAAAACGAGTTGAAGGGCACATCCCAGCGCGCCTTCAGGTCGAAGCCGGCGAACGCCTCAAACTCGCGTTTCAACCACGGAATCGCGCCGCACTTGGCCATCTCCTCAAAGCTATGGCTCAGGCTTTCGAGAAAACAGCCGGGGCCGCGGGTGGAGTTGATGAAGCCCAGCCGGAGACTGCGTCCGGTCCAGCGCTGTTCGGGATCGCCGCCGTTGCCGGCCTGCACGAAGCCGTCGCCAACCCGGCGGAACTGCTCGTCATACCGCGGCTTCAGCTCGACGCACTCGAAGGCCTTGATGGCGCGGTCGTCGCCGTTGGTGATGACCCACAGCTCGTGGACGAGGCCAAGGTCCACCAGTTCCTCCAGGCGCAAGAACCGCCCCGGGGCATCCGGCGCCGGTTCGCCGATGGCGCGGGCGATGGCTTCTCCGAAGAAGGCATTGTGCTCGACGTTGAAATCGTTCGTGACGCCACGCTTCAGCGGAAATGACG
>CAIWAH010000205.1 GCA_903910585.1 uncultured Verrucomicrobiota bacterium | reverse complement strand
TGGGTCGGGCAAAGCGAATCAATATCGAGGTTCGTGGGACGGCGAAGCATCAGAGGAAATCCCTCATACTCCTTCTGTGCTGTGGCCCATTCGAGCATGGCGTGGCGGATGCGGCTAACGACCCAAGCTCACCGACCGGCGCTCGCGCGGCGGGCGGTGAAAAGAACGGGGGTGCCCAGTGAAGCAGCCCAAGAAGAAGGCCGGCTCAGCGCCGGTTCGCGTGCAGCGCATGGTTAGGCGACGGCTATGAAACTGACTGAACTGAATCCACGGTGGGTTGGGTTGCCCGGCCCGATATATGACGGTGTATCATTTGACTGTCCGCACTGCCGCACCCAGCGACTCGCCATCAGATTTTCGCCACCGATAGACCCGAATGACTGGTGGCCGAACATCACGCAGCCGACATACGCTGGGCAACTGGTGTGGACCCGAACAGGTGGCGACACTTTCGATACGCTCACGATAACTCCGTCGGTGGATGCCAGCGGCCCGGTGGAGTTCAGCAATCACTGGCACGGCTTCATCACGAATGGCGAAGTCACCTAACATTGTTATTGAGCTGCACCCAGTGCAGCCTATCTCGGAGTGCCTAGGGTTCGACTCAGTTGGCTTGCCCTTCGGTTAGAACAGGATACACATTTTGGCCAGTCGAATCATGCAGTCTATCCCGCCAACCGGGCCGGAGCATGGGCTCACACGGGCCTTGGAGGCGTTTGTGCCCAACCCGAAGCTCCGTTTCCCGGATCAGCGCCGGGAGGTGATGTGACTCCGGCGAGTGTGACGCCCGGGGGAGTGGCATCGGTCGCGCCAGGATGTCTCATTGGCGGAGTTGGAACCCGCCGGGCGGCCGCGCTTAGAGCATGTTTGAAAAAGCGAGTCGGTGCGCCGTTCTGTCCGCGCGAGGATGACTTCAGACCCATCCGCGCCCGGGAAATCAGCCCGTGTCCGCCCGCGATTCCCTCTCCTGGGGGAGAGGGTTAGGGTGAGGGCGGGCGTTCAGTCCATCTGAGCAGTGGGGTGGCCAAAAGAGCGGTTGGCCCGCCCTCACCCCGGCCCTCTCCCCCAGGAGAGGGAGCATCCGCAGCCAGCATCAGGCCCGCCGGCTCGCCCCTCGAACGCCGCGTGCGTCCGGTTGAACACTCCCAATCCCAAGCCGGACAGCTCACAGATTCCGGGGTTGTAATCGGCCTCGCCCTCATTTTCAGACAGGCTCTTAACCCGGGCTCACGCCCGGGGCTGCGTTCTGCCGGCCCTCCGCGCCTTGGGGGCAGCCAACCGGACACAGCTCCTTTTTGAACGGGTGGCTACGGCTTCGGCGAGCGGGACGCGGGGGCGGCGGCGAGGGCTTCCTCGTGCCAGCCGCCGCCGAGGGCTTTCACCAACTGCACGGTGGCGATGAGGCGTTGGCCGGCGAGCTGGGCGTTGGCCCGGCGGGTCTGGAAGGCGATGCGGTTGGCGTCCACGACTTCGAGGTAACTCACCAGGCCGGCGCGGTAGCGTTCGTCGGCCAGTTCATTCGCGCGGCGGGCGCTGTTTACCGCGCGGTCCTGGGCCTCGGCCTGCAGCGCGAGGAAATAGATCCCGGACAGGCTGTTCTCCACGTCGCCGAAGGCGGCCAGCACGCGCTGGCGGTAGGCGGCAACGGCTTCCGCGAAGGCGGCTTGGGACTGCCGGAACTTCGCGTGGTTGCGGGCCGAGGCGAAAATGGGCAAGGAGAGACTCGGGCCAATGGTCCAGATGCGGCTGTCCCAGTTGAGCAGGTTGTCCACTTCGCCGCTCAGGTAACCGGCGCTGCCGGTCAGGCGCAGCACGGGGAAGAAGGCGGCCTTGGCAATGCCGATGCGGGCGTTGGCGGCCGCGAGCTGGCGTTCGGCTTCCGCGACATCCGGGCGGCGTTCCAGCAGGTCCGCGGGCAGGCCGGCGGGAATCTCCGGCGGTTGCGGATGCCAGGCAGCAGATTCAGCCAGGGCGGAGAAGCGGAAGGCGGCGGGATTGGCCCCGACGAGCAGGGCGAGGGAATTCTCCAGTTCGGCGCGGGTCTTCGCGAGCGCGGCGGCCTCGGCTTCGGCGCTGGCGAGTTCGGTCTCGGCGCGCACGACGTCGAGTTCGTTGCCGATGCCGCCTTCGAGCCGGTTCTTCACCAGCTCGACCTGTTCGTGCCGGAGCTGCGAGGTGCTGACGACGGCGGCGAGTTCCGCATCCAGGGCGCGGAGGCGGAAGTAGGTCTGGGCCACGTCGGCCTGGAGGGTGAGGAGCACGCTGTGCAGCGACGCGAGGCTGGCCTGGGCCTCGGCCCGGGCGCTCTCGAAGCCGCGCCGGACGCGCCCCCAGAGGTCCACCTCATAGCTGAGGTCCAGCGGCACGCGGAAACTGTTGAACGTCATCGTGCCGAACGCCGGCACCTGGTTGGGCGAGAAGCGCTCGCGGCGCCAGGACGGATTGAAGTCGAGGCTGGGCAGGAATTCGCTGCGGCTGGCGCGGGCCACAGCACGCGACTGATCCACGCGGGCGACGGCCGCCTGGAGCGAGGGGTTGGCGGCCAAGGCCCGGCTTTGCAGTTCGTTCAGCGCGGGATCGGCGAACACTTCCCACCAGTTGCCCTTGGGCAGAGTGTCGAGCGGCCGGCCTTCCTTCCATTCGCCGTATTCGGCGGCCTTGTAGGATTCCACGACGGCATTCGTCGGGCGGCGGTAATCGGGGCCGACCGTGAACGGGCCGGCCTGCGCGTCGCCGGGTCCGGCGCCCAGCAGGGCAAGGACCGTGACCGTGCCGGCGGCGAGGGCGTGGGCCGAGCCCTTCGTCGGGGTCGCGGCCGGCTGCTTGCGGCCCAGCTTCATCAGCACGACGTAGAAGACCGGCGTGAGGAAGAGGCCGAAGACCGTCACGCCGATCATGCCGGCGAACACGGCGACGCCCATGGCCTGGCGCATCTCGGCGCCGGCGCCCTTGGCGACGACCAGCGGGAACACGCCCGCGATGAACGCGATCGAGGTCATGAGGATCGGGCGCAACCGCAGCCGGCAGGCTTCGACCGCGGCGTCGAAGGGGGAGGCGCCCTCGTCCTGGCGCGCCTTGGCGAACTCGACGATGAGGATGGCGTTCTTGCAGGCGAGACCGACCAGCACGATCAGACCGATCTGGGTGAAGATGTTGTTGTCACCCTTGCTGAGATAGACACCGGTAATGGCGAACAGCAGGCAGAGCGGCACCACGAGGATGATCGCCAGCGGCAGGCGGAAGCTCTCGTATTGCGCCGCAAGCACGAGGAACACGAGCAGGATGCAGAGCGGATAGACGTAGATGGCGCTGTCGCCGGAAAGGATCCGCTGGTAGGTCAGCTCGGTCCATTCGTAGGCGAAGCCCTTGGGCAGCGATTCCTCGACGAGTTTCGTCATCAGCGCCTCGGCCTGGCCGGAACTGTAGCCGGGGGCAGGTCCGCCGCTGAACTCAGCAGCCGGATAGCCGTTGTAACGCTGGGCGCGGTCGGGGCCGTAGGATTCCTTCACCTTCACCAGCGACCCGAGCGGGACCATCTCGCCCTTGAGATTTCGCGTCTTGAGCCGGGTGATGTCGCCGGCCTGGTCGCGGAACGGCGCGTCGGCCTGGGCGACCACCTGATACGTCCGGCCGAACAGGTTGAAGTCGTTCACGTAGAGCGAGCCGAGATAGACCTGCATCGTCTCGAAGAGATTTTGCAGCGGCACGCCCTGGGTTTTGGCCTTCACGCGGTCAATCTCCGCGTCGAGCTGCGGCACATTCACGGTGAAGGTGGAATAGGTGTTGGCGAGGCCGGGCGTCTGGAACGCCTTTCCGGTCATCGCCTGCACCTGCTGGAAGAGCGCGTCGTAGCCGAGGCCGGCGCGGTCCTCGACGTAGAGCTTGAACCCGCCCACGGTGCCGAGGCCGTTCACGGACGGCGGCATCACGGTCAGGATGAATGCCTCCTGGATGCCCGCGAACTCGCGGTTCAGCGCGTCGGCGATGGCCTGGCCGCTGAGCTCGGGCGTGGTGCGTTCCTCGAACGGTTTGAGGCAGAAGAAGACGATGCCGGAGTTCGGCGCGACGCTGAAGCCGGCGATGCTGAGGCCGGGGAACTGCACGGCGTCCTGCACGCCGGGATGCTTCAGGCCGATCTCCGCCATCCGGCGCATGACGGCTTCCGAGCGGTCGAGCGAGGCGGCGTCGGGCAGCTGCGCGAAGGCGACGAGATACTGCTTGTCCTGCGTGGGCACGAAGCCGGTGGGCACCTTGGCGAAGCTCCAGCCGGTCAGGCCGACGAGGACGGCATACAGCACGAGGGCGATGGCGCTCTTGCGGATGACGCCGGCCACCGAGCGGCCGTAGCGGTCGCCGGCCCATTCGAAGGCCCGGTTGAACGGGCGGAACAGCCAGCCAAGCAGGCGTTCCAGCAGCCGCGAGACGGCGTCCTTGGGCTCGTGATGGCCCTTGAGCAGCACGGCGCAGAGGGCGGGCGACAGCGTGAGCGAGTTGAACGCCGAGATCAGCGTCGAGATCGCGATGGTGATGGCGAACTGCTTGTAGAACTGGCCGGTGAGCCCGCTGATGAAGGCGGTGGGCACAAACACCGCGCAGAGCACCAGGGCGATGGCGATGATGGGGCCGGTGACCTCCTCCATCGCGCGCTTCGTGGCCTCGAACGGCGTCAGGCCGAGCGCGATGTTCCGTTCGACGTTCTCGACGACCACGATGGCGTCGTCCACGACGATGCCGATGGCGAGCACCAGGCCGAAGAGCGTGAGGTTGTTGATGCTGAAGCCGAGCGCGAGCATCACCGCGAAGGTGCCGACGAGCGAGACGGGCACGGCCGCCAGCGGAATGATCGAGGCCCGCCACGTCTGGAGGAACAGGATCACGACGATGACCACGAGCACGATGGCCTCAAAGAGCGTGTGGACCACGGCATCAATCGAATGGCTCACGAACACGGTCGGGTCATAGACCACCGCGTAGTCGAGGCCCTCGGGGAAGTTCCGCTTCAGGTCGGCCATGGCCGCGCGGACATCCGTGGACACCTGCAACGCGTTGGCCCCGGGGGCCTGGAAGATGGGAATCGCCACCGCCGGCTTGTTGTTCAGCAGCGAGCGCAGCGAGTAACCTGCGGCGCCGAGCTCGATCCGGGCCAGATCCTTGAGCCGGGTCTTGTCGCCGTTGACGCCGGTCTTCACGACGACTTCGCCGAACTCGGCCGGTTCCAGCAGCCGGCCCTTGGCGTTGATGATGAGTTCGGTGTCCACCGGCCGGCTGACCGGCTGCTGGCCGACCGCACCGGCGGCGACCTGGACATTCTGCTCGCGGATGGCGTTGACGACGTCGCTCGCGGTGAGGCCGCGGGCAGCAATCTTGTCGGGATCGAGCCACACGCGCATGGCGTAGTCGCCCGAGCCGAAGAGCTGCACGGAGCCGACGCCGGGAAGGCGCGCGAGGACGTCCTTCACCTGGAGCGACGCGTAGTTGCGCAGGTAGATCTCGTCGTAGCGGTTATCCGGCGACGTGAGGTGGACCACCATCGTGATGTCCGGGGACTGTTTCACGGTGGTCACGCCCAGACGGCGGACTTCCTCGGGGAGCTTGGGCAGGGCCTGCGAGACGCGGTTCTGCACCTGCACCTGCGCGTCATCGATGCGGGTGCCGAGCTTGAACGTGACGGTAAGCGTCATCACGCCGTCGCTCGTCGCCTGCGAGAACATGTAGAGCGAATTCTCGACGCCGTTGATGGCCTGCTCCAGCGGGGCGGCGACGGTCTCGGCAATGGTCTTCGGATTGGCGCCCGGATAGGTCGCCATCACCACGATGGTGGGCGGCACGACCTCGGGATACTCGCTGACCGGCAGCACGCGCAGCGCGAGCAGGCCGACGAGGAATGTCACGATGGACAGCACGCCGGCGAAGATCGGGCGCTTGATGAAGAAATGGGCGAAGTTCATGGGGGCGGCTCCGGGGGCCGGAGGCTCGAAATGCGAGGGGGCTGACCGCTTGGGGATTACCGGGTGGCGGCCTGGGGCGGGACTTCGTTCTGCACGGTTACCGGCATGCCGGGGCGGACCTTGGCGAGGCCGTTGACGACGACCTTTTCCCCGGCCTGCAGGCCTTCGCGGATCACCCGCTGGCCGTCCACGGCGGGTCCGATCTTCACCGGCCGGTAGGCGAGCGTGTTGGTGGCGGTGAGCGTCAGGACGAACTTCTGGCTCTGGTCCGTGCCGATGGCGCGGTCGCTGATCAGGAGCGTCTTCTGCGGCTGGCCGACGGGGATGCGCGCGCGGACAAAGAGGCCGGGAATGAGCAATTCATCCGGGTTCGGGAACGACATCCGCACCAGGATGCTGCCGGTTTCCGGATTGAGGCGGTTGTCCACGGACTCAACGAAACCTTTCCGGGGAAAGTCCGCCTCATCGGCCAGCCCCATCTCGACCGCGATCCGGCCCTGCGCATCCCGTTGCAACCCCTGCTGCTGGGCCAGTCGCTTGAACCGCAGCGCGGTCGCCTCATCCACGTCCGCCAGCACGTAGATCGGGTCCACGGACACCACCGTGGTGAGCAGGGTGGTGTTGCCGTCCACGCCGCTGACGTTGTTGCCGGGCGTCACCAGCGCGCGACTCACCCGGCCATCAATCGGCGAGCGGACCTCGCAAAATTCCAGTTCCAGCCGCGCCGATTCCCGGGCGGCCTGGGCCGCGAGCAGGGCGGCCTGGGCGTCGGCGAGTTTCCATGCCCGGGTATCGCTTTCCTCTTTCGAGATCGCCTTGGTGCCCAGCAGTCGTTCCGCGCGGGCGGCTTCGGCTTTGGCGTTGTCGAGCGAGCTCTGGGCGCGGCGCAGTTCCGCTTCCGCCCGTTCAAAGGCCGCCTGCCGGGTTCGCGGATCAATCACGAACAGCACTTCGCCCTTCTTCACCTTCTGGCCAGCCTGGAAGCGGACTTCCTGAATGTAGCCGGAAACCCGCGGGCGAATCTCGACCGAATCCACGGCGTCCGTCCGGCCCACGACTTCCTCATGCTCGACGAGTTCGCGCTGTTCCACCGGCGCCACGGTCACGGCGGGTGGCGGCGGTGCACCGCCACCGTGACCGGTGGGCTGGTCATGGCAGCCGGTCAGCCACCCGAGGGCGGCCAATGGCAGGGAAACGGTCAGCAGACGGCCGACGATCAAAGGTGATTTCATGGGAGCGGAGGGCGGCGCAACGGGGAGTTCAGGCGGCAAAGGCGATCTGGTCCGAGAGTTCGCGGACGCGGGCCTGGCGCCGCTGCCAGCGGTCCAGTTGGGCGAGCTTTTCCTCGGCCAGAACCGGGAACACGAGTTCCGGCACCGGCGTTTCGCGGGCCAATGCCTCCGCCTCGTTCAGGGTGAGGTGCACCCAGCGGGGCAGCGGACCGGCAGTGGCGGCGAACCGGCGGGCGAAGTCGAGGCGCAGGCGTTCCAGCCGGGCATTGGCGGCCACCGCGGCCGGCCGGTTCCGGGTGGTGAATTTCGGAGTATTTCGGTCTCGTTTCATGGGGTAAAATAGTTGTCCGTTTAGTAAACTAATGATGAAAAAACTTCAGGCGGCGAGCTGGCGGTCTTGGCCGACCCCGAGGATCAGCAGGTAGCCGGCGAACAGGTTCCGGAGCGGTTCCAGATCATCCTGGATGCGGGCTTGGGTCATCACTCCTTCATTGTAGGCGAACAGAACTTGGGCGGTTGCAGTCGGGTTGGGGGCTTGGGCGAGCCCCTGGGTATGGGCGTCGCGGACGGCAGATTCGATGTAGGAACGCCAGAGCGCAAAGATTTCCTGGATCTGATTCCGCAGGGCGCTTTCCTGGGTGCAAACCTCCGAACCCAAGGCAAACAGCGGACAGCCGAGGACTTTTCCGAACTTGGCCTTGATCTCCGCCTGGTGCTGGAAGATGTGGTCCGCGAGCCGATGCAGGCGCTCCAGCGGCGGCACCACGGGCGAAAACATGCTGTCCCAAAGCGGACGTTTCTCGGCGACCTCACACTCCAGCGAGGCCGCGGCCAGGTCGGCCTTGGAATCGAAGAAGTAGTAGAAGCTGCCTTTCTTGACGCCGGCCTTCTCGCAGATGCGGTCGATGGTGGTCGTGCCGTAGGA
>CAIWAH010000204.1 GCA_903910585.1 uncultured Verrucomicrobiota bacterium | reverse complement strand
CGTGGCAGGCGCGGCTTTGGCAGCGGGTGGCCACGGGCTGGGCGGTCGGGCATCCGGCGCGCTGGCGGCGGGAGTTTCTACAACGGGCCCAGGCCGGCGCGCTGCCCCTCACCGGCTTGCCGGAACGCGTCGCGGTGTTTGGCATCTCCGCGCTGCCGCCGTTCCATCTCGATCTGCTGGTGGCGCTCGCGTCGGTGGCGGAGGTCAACGTCTTCCTGCTCCAGCCGACGGAGCATTACTGGGGCGACCTGCGTTCGCTGCGGGAGCAGGCGTTGGCGCGGCGGCGGGGTCAGCCTGGCGTGGCGCCGGAGGAGGGGCATCCGCTGGTCGCCTCGTGGGGCCGGACCGGTCGCGAGCTGCACGAACTGCTGCTCGACCACGTGGTGCAGGACGAGGCGGAACAATTCGCGCCGGCTCCGGAAGGCACCGTGCTCGGGCAGTTGCAGAACGCGATGAACGCTCTGCAGTGCCGGCCCGTGGGCGGCGAACGGACGGTGCTGGCGGCCGCCGATGATTCGCTGCGGGTCCACTCGTGTCACAGCCCGCTGCGGGAGGTCGAGGTCCTCCGCGACCATCTGCTCGCGTGGTTTGAGACCGAACGCGAGCTCCAGCCGCGCGACGTGGTGGTGATGGTGCCGGACCTCGACACCTACGCGCCGTTGCTCGAGGCGGTGCTTGGCCGGCCGGAGCGGCCCGAACAGGCACTGCCATTCACGCTGGCGGATCGGGCGCCGCGGGCGGGCGGGCTGGGGGCCGCGCTGTGGCACGCGCTCGAACTCGCGGCCGGTGATTTCGCTGCCCCGGAGGTCTTCGCGCTGCTGGAACGGCCCGTAGTGCGCCGGCGGTTCGGGCTCGATGACGACGCCCTGGAACGGTGCCGCGACTGGGTGCGCGCCGCCGAGATCCGTTGGGGACGCGACGGCGCCCAGACCACGGCCCGGGACACCGCGGCCGGACACACGTGGCGCGCCGGCCTCGACCGGCTGCTGCTGAGCTTCGCCGTGGGCGGGGTGGACGAAGTGATCGCGTGCGGCCTCGCCCGCTCCGTGACGCTGGATGGCGCTGACGCGGAAACGCTGGGCGGCTTCTGCCAGTTCGCAGACACGCTGCTTGCCTTTGCCCGGACCGCGGAAACGCCGGCTTCACCCGCCGCTTGGGAGGAACGGCTGAAGACGCTGCTCGGCGACCTGTGTGTGACGGACGGCGAATTCCTGCGCGAGGCCGAGGCCGTGAAGGCCGCGCTGGGGACGCTGGGCGACGCGGAACGCTGGGCCCGCTGTGCCGAACCGCTGTCATTGGCCGTCGTGCGGGAGCATCTGGGCGGCGCGTTGGCCGAGGACCGCCGGGGCAGTGGCTTCCTGACGGGCGGCATCACCATTTGTGGATTGCGGCCGATGCGCAGCGTGCCGTTCGAGATCGTCTGCGTGCTCGGGCTGAACCACGGCACGTTTCCGCGCCAGCATCGTCCGCTCGCCTTCGATCTCACGGCACGGCAACGGTGTCCGGGCGACAGTTCCCCGCGGGACGACGACCGGTATCTGTTCCTCGAAACGCTGCTGTCGGCGCGGCGGCGGCTGCATCTCAGCCACGTCGGCCAGTCCCAGCGTGATGGCAAGGACATCCCGCCGAGCGTGGTCCTCGGCGAACTGCTGGATCACCTGGACCACGAGTTCGTTCTGCCCGACGGCCGGCCGCCGAGCGCCGAACTGGTCGTGAAACACCGGCTGCAGGCGTTCAGCCCGGAATATTTCCGCGGCGCTGGACTCTTCAGCTTCTCGTCCGCCAATCACGCGGCGGCGGTGGCGTTGACCCAAGTGCGTCAGGCGCCGGTGGCGGCATTGGCGGGCCAGCTCCCGCCCCTGCCCAAGACCGACGAGCCGGTTGAGTTGGCGGACCTGATCCGGTTCTTCCGGAATCCGGCGCGGTTCCTGGCCGAACAGAGGTTGGGCCTGCGGTTCCGCCGAGACGACGACCCGCTGGCCCGCGAGGAGGATTTTCGTGTGGGCGGCCGGGAGAATTACCATCTGGTCGAATCCGGGATCGTCGCCCTGCGCCAGGGACGCTCGCTCGTGGACCTGCTGGGCGTGCAGGCCGCGGCCGGCCGGCTTCCGGGTGGTCCGCTCACGGCGGGTGAATCGCGCCGTCTGGAACGCGAGACCGAAGCGTTCTGGCGCCGCTGTGAGCCGCACTTCCTTGGGGCGGAGCACGAGCTGTCCGGCGTGGTGGCGCTGCCGGTTCCTCTCCCGGTGGTGAATGGCCGGGTCGAGCTGATCGGCGGGCGGTTGGTGCGGGCGAGGTATTCCAAGCTGGAGTCGAGGCCGGAGGTGATGCTGGCGCTGTGGCTGGAACTGCTTTTCGCCGCCGCCAGGGAGGCTTCCGTTTCACAGGCTGTCCTCATTGGACGCGATGGCATTTGGCAACTGGACGCGCCCGCGCAGCCAGCGGAAGTGCTGGCCGGGCTGACCCGGAACTTCCTCGACGGGCAGAGCCGGGTGCTGGCCTTCGCGCCGAAGACCTCGTGCAAGTATGTAGAAAAACTGGGCGCCGACGTGCGGGATGAGCCGCAGCACGAAACGAAGGCGCGCGACGCGGCCCGCACCGTGTGGGCGCCGACGTTCGTCCGCGATGAGGCCCCGGCCCCGGAGTCGGCCGACGAAGCGTTTCAACTGGCTTTCCCCGGCGTGGACCTGACCGACGAACCGGAGTTCGCGGAACTCAGCCGGAGCGTGTTCGGGCCGTTGCTGGTCCACCGGGAGAAGGTCGCATGAAACGCTTCGACCTGTTGAACGATCCGCTGCTGCCCGGCGCCGCCGTCATCGAGGCAAGCGCGGGCACCGGCAAGACCTACACGCTCGCCGGATTGGTCGTGCGCCTGCTGCTGGAACCGGAGGGCGACCAGCCCCCGCCCGGCATCGGGCAACTGCTCGTGGTCACCTACACCAACGCGGCCACCGACGAGATGCGGGACCGCATCCGCCGCCGCCTGCGGGATGCTGCGGAGGCGTTGGAGCGCGGCGCGTCGGACGACCCGCTGGAGGCGGCACTGCTGCGCCGCACCGAAGAGCCCGCGGTGCGCGAGACGGCGCTCGGCCGCCTGCGCGATGCGCTGACGCTGTTCGACCAGGCCGCGATCTTCACGATCCACGGCTTCTGCCAGCGCGTGCTGAGCGACCGGGCGTTCGAGACCGACGGGCTGTTCGACACGGAACTCGCGGCGGATGATTCCGCCCGGCTTCGGGAAGTCGCCGTTGCCTTCGTGCGGGAACAGCTCGCCGCGGCCGGGCCGGAACTGATCGCGGCCGGCTTCGCCCAGCTCGTGCCGGTGGAATCACTGCTCACGATCGCCCGCACGGTGCAACCGCACGCGGAGTTCTCGGTGATCCCGGAACCGGACGAGAACGCCGGTGCGAAACTGGTCGCCGCCCACGCGGCGTTGCTCGCGCTGTGGCGGGAACGGAAGACGGCCATCCTCGGCCAGTTCGGGGGCGGCCGGGACAATCCGACCTTCAACGCGGACTACAACAAGGACGAGTTCGCGACCGAGGTGGAGTCGGTCATGACGCGGCTGGAGCGGGCCGAAACCTGGACGGACGACATGGCCAAGGTGCTGACGAAGCTGAGCCTGAGTGCGGCCGAGGATAAGGTCCGAAAGAAGGTCAAGCAGCCGGCGGACTTCACGTTCTTCCGGGCCGTGCAGGCGGTGCTGGATGCCCGCCTCGCGTTGCAACGGTCGCTGTGGGCGCGCTTCGCCCGGGAACTTCAAGCCCGGCTGGACACGGCTCAAAAGCGGGCCAAGGCACAGTCCTTCGACGCCCTGCTGCGGCGGACCGCGGAAGCGCTGACGGGACCGGCTGGAGCGGCGCTCACGGTCGCGCTCCGACAAACCTACCGCGCGGCGCTGATTGACGAGTTTCAGGACACCGACCCGTTGCAATGGCGGATCTTCCGCGACGTGTTTGCAGAAACTTCGGGCGGTCACCGCTTGCGCCTCATCGGTGATCCCAAGCAGGCCATCTACGGATTCCGGGGAGCGGATGTGGCCACCTATCTGTCCGCGCGGGAATCGGTCGCCGCGGAAGGGCGCGCCACGCTGGGAACCAACTGGCGTTCGGAGTCGGGGTTGGTCACGGCGGTGAACCGGATCTTCCAGCGCCTGCCGCAGCCCTTCGCGCATCCGGGCATCGCGTTCGATCCGGTCGTTGCCGGCGGGCTGGCCGACCGGCAGCCGCTGACGGACCCACATTCGCCGGCCCACCTCCAACTGTGGCTGCTGGGCAACGGGGCGGACGACAAGCCCTTGAGCCAGGAGGCGGCCGGCGCGCAGGCGCGCGCGGCCATCCTCGCGGAGATCGAACGGCTGCTGCATGACCCGGACGTTCGCCTCGGTGACCGGCGCCTGCATCCGCGCGACCTGGCGGTGCTGGTGCCGACGAACTACCAGGCCTTGGAATTCCAGTCCGCCCTGCGGAGTCGCGGCATTCCGAGCGTGGTGCAGGCCGCGGAAAGCGTCTTTGCCGCAGAGGAAGCCGGCGTGCTGGCTGACTTGCTCGCCGCGCTGGAATCGCCCGCGCATCCAGGCCGGCTCCGGCGGCTGCTCGCCTCGCCCGCGCTGGGATTCACGCTTGCCGAGCTGACGCGGCTGGACACCGAGCCGGACTTCGCGGCGGAAGTTGCGCAGCGGTTCGCCCAGCATGTGCGCCTGTGGGAGACCCGCGGCTTCGCGGTCATGTTCCGCGGCTGGCTGGAAGCCGAGGGCGTCCGCGAACGGCTGATGGCCCGGCCGGACGGGGAACGCCGGCTGACGAATCTGCTGCACCTGGGCGAGTTGCTGCACGCCGCGGAACGCGATGGCCGGACTGGCAGCGCGCTCGGGCGTTGGCTCGCGGAACAGCGTCAGGCCGACGCCAAGGCCTCGGAGGAAACCGAGATGCGCCTCGAAAGCGACGAAAGCGCGGTCCGCCTCGTGACGGTTCACAAGAGCAAGGGGCTGGAGTATCCGGTGGTGTTCTGCGCGTTCCTGTGGCGTTCCGTCGAGCCGGCCCAAAGTCGTGCCCAAGAACCGCTCGTGATCCGCCGCTCCGAAGGCGGGCCGCTCGTGAACCTCGCGGGCTTCGACGGTTCGGCGCAGCGCGAGGAATTCCTCACCGGCGCGCTCCAGGAGCACCTACGGCTGCTCTATGTCGCCCTCACCCGCGCGCGCAACCGCTGCTATCTGCTGACCGGCGCGGTGAAGGGGCTGGAATCCTCCGCACTCGGCTGGCTGCTGCACGGTCGCGCCGGCGAAACTGCGACCGAATGCCGCGAACGGCTGAAGGCGGTGACGTGGTCCGGACTGCGGG
>CAIWAH010000203.1 GCA_903910585.1 uncultured Verrucomicrobiota bacterium | reverse complement strand
GTGTCGTTGAACGAGACAAGCGCGAGTCGGTGGGCTTTTCCATCCCCTCCGGGAACCACCTGCGGTATCAGTCGCCCGAGGAACTGCAGGGCTTCCTGTGACGCGGCGAGTCGGGTCGTGGATCCTGCCGACGACAAGGGTAGCTCCATGGACCCTGACCGATCCACTGCCACCACGATGTCCGTCGGCTGCGTCCGGAGCCAGACGTCGGCCACGTCCGCGACAGCCGCATGCCACATCCAGAAGGCGGGATCGAGCGGGCTCTTGTCGGTGCTGCCCATGTCGCCGTTGCGGCCGTCATCGAGGAGGCTCCGGTACCCGAGCGCGAAGTGCGTTCCGGAGTGCCAGGTCAGATTGAGCGAGTGCCCGACAGCATTGTAGGAATTGAGCGGCGGCGTGGCTCCGGCCTGTCCCAGCGTGCCAATGGGCGGAACCCGGAATCCCAGAGGCATCGGGGCGCAGGGCGCATCCATGGGTGCGCCGGGAGGACGCACGAGGCCGTTATTGAGTTCGGTGTGGCCGACGGGCATGGGGTTGCAGGCTACGTAGGACAGTGAAGCCTCGAGGCCGCGCTCCATGCGCCAGACGTTGTACGAGGCGATGAAGGTCTGGTGGAAGTTGAGGAACTGCGCCCCCGTGTCGGTATCGGAATTGAGATGCGACGCGTGGTGGTTCATGTGCAGGTGGGACACCCGGAAGAACGACGGCGCCGTCAGGGCCTGGCGCGCGGTGTCATCCCGGCTGTCGAACTTCCAGTCTGAAAGGGTGAAGGTGGAGTGGAAGTTCGTGGCTGGCTGGGAGAGGAACAGCGCCGGGAAATCATCCTCGGCTCCGTGAACGGTCCGGAAGAGGAGGCAGAGGACCAGGGCCAGGATCCTCGGCGCACGGGACAGGGAGGGGATGCGCATGGCACCGAGCATCCACGCCGGAACGGTCGGCTGCCATAGGAAAAGTGTCCCGGCCTGTGAGGATTCGACGGAAGAGGCAATGGGGTCAGAAGAGGCAATAGAGTCACATCTAAGCCGGAACGATTCAGTTGATCTTCATTTTTGAGCTTTTTGAGACGGTCATGCGGCGAGGGTTTCAACTGCATTGCCATTCGGTGGACCGGTCAGTTTGGCCAGTATTTCCCGCCACCATTCACGCTGCTCTTGCCCTTGGATCCCCAGCTTCAGGGTTGGCTTGCCTTGCGCCCGGCTCCAGACCGCCGCCTTGGTGAACAAGCGCCAGCGAAGCGTCTGTAGTTGGCAATGCTCCAATTGCCCCAACCGCCGCTGTAGCAGTACGCACAGATTGTACGCCGCGATCGCCATGTGGTGCAGCGCCTCCGTTGCCCAGAATCCCGAACAGGCCAACCGCTTCACTGCGAACTGCTCTCCCAGTTCCTTGATCCGGTTTTCTATGTCCGCCCTTCCATTGTATCGGCGCCATACCGTCAACGCTCCAAAGTGGCTCGGCAGGTTGGTCACCAGTGCCTGAAAGCGGTAGCCTGGTACCTCCAGCAGAAGTTTGCCCCCGGCCTGCGGGCGGCGCTCGATGCGTTGACGGATGACGATCAAGCGACGGCCGGGTTGGCCCAATTCAACCTCCTGTACCTGCAATCCCTCCATGTCCGTGTCCTTCCAATGGGCTTGGTCATGGCGACAAAGACTCTGGATGGGTCGCGTCAGGCGCGTGGCCATGACGTAGTCCAGGCCCCGCTCCTCGAGAACGCACAGGACACTCTCGTGCGAGAATCCTGAGTCCGCGCGTACCAACCCGACCCGGATATGGGAAGGCATCGATTCCAGGGTTTGGCAAAGGGCCTCGGCAGCCCCGTTGACGCAGTTGGTGTTGCCCGCCCGAAGCCAGTAGCCGGCGATCATTTTCGCCTCGGCCAGCGCAGCGATCAGGGGGCGTTGACAAGGTTTGATTCCTCGAGAGGTATACCCCGCAGCCACTCCTTCCTGATGCCCGTCTTCGTGCAGCAGGGACCACGAGTCCAGATCCAACGTGTAACCCTCCTTCAGGGAAGGCAGGCGGCTCACCGCCCAGGAATGCAGACGGCCCAGATCCGTGGCGGTGCGCTGGCTAAAGACGCCGAAGAAGCGACTGAGGCTGGATTGGCTGGGAACCGCTTCGATGCCGAGGACCTCGGCCACAGCCGGATCAGAAGCCATCCAGGCAACCCTGGAAAGCTTGTCGGCCCCGCAGAGGACGCCACCTAGGAACCCCAAGGCAATATCGCTGGGAAGATAGGCATTGGGACTGGTCGGTTGGTGAGGCAGACGCTGCTCCAGTGCCGAAGAAGTCCTCGTGCGCGGCGAGTGCCGCGGCGGCGGCCGCCTCGTCGCCCAGTTGGTGCCACGCCTGCGCCCGCCACCAGTGCGGCCAACAGGTCGCCTCTTGCGCGCCGAAGCCGCCGGCCTCGACCGCGTCCAGCACGTCACGCGCCCGGCCCAGCGCCAGCAACGCCCGCATGCGGATGCCCGCCACACGGTGCCGTTGTCCGGCGTGGGCTGTCAGCGGCTCCAGCAGCGCCAGCGCGGAGGCCGCGCGCCCGGCCCGTTCGTGGATACCCGCACGCAGGCACCCCAGCTCGCCGGTCGGATCGGCCGGGGCCGGCGGTTCGCAGAGTTCCTCCACCGCGGCCAGCGCTCCGGCGAAGTCCTGCCGCCACAGGTGCAGTTGCAGCCGCACGGCCGGCGGCAGCGAGTCTCCCGCGGCCGCGGCCTGTTCCGTCATCGCCGCCAGAAATGCGCCCGGATTCTGGGCGGCCAGGTGGCCAATGCGCGATAGCCCCAGCAACGGCCCGGTGTTCGAGACGATGGGCTGGCTGAAGAAGTCAGACATGGGCGAACTCGGAATCGAATTCTTCGGGCGAAAGCTCGGCGACGGCCACGCCGAGGCGGCCCGCTTCCAGCAAGAACGCCGTGCGGCCCAGACCGCACATCCGGGCGGCCTGGCCGGAGCTGAGTTCGCCCAGCTCGAAATACTTCAACGCGAGCAGGAATTGGCTGCGGCGTTCCACGCCGGCCAAAGTTTGGAGCGGGTCCAACAGGAGCACGTCGGGCAAAGCGAGCTGGATCGTTTTCATGGCTTAAGCGGGTGGGTAGATGAACCGGGCGGTCCCAGGCGGCGGTGCAGTTCCTCCAGCCATCCGAGATCAACGGGTTCGCCCTCGAAGGCCATGGAAGCCGCCACATGGCGGGGAATGCGTGCCCAACGCCTTCGCTTCCGCTCGGCCAGAGGCAAAGCGCGCCAGCGCTGGAGGCATTCGGCAACCGTCATGCTCGGAAACGTAACCGCAGCGGAGGGCACCGGGAAGACTGAGTTGAGGGGGCGTTTCATGGTTCAGGAGCGACCGTGGTCGGGCAGCACGACGTAAACGCCGAGGACATCCATCGGGAGCACCGGATAGACGACCTGGAACTGGTGTTCGTGGGGCTTGGTGCCGTCCACGAGGTGGGTGAAGCGTTCGTGGGCCGAAACGAGGTGCTGGCAGCGGTCGTCGGCGAGGCGGTCGAGTTCCGGGCGCAGCGGGTCGAGGAACCGGAGTTCGTTGTTCAGGAACTCGGCGCGGGCTTCGGGCGAAAGGTTGGCGGTGGCGGAGATTTCGCCCAGCAACTGGCGGGCTTCCTCGACGGTGAGGAAGTCGCGGTTGGCCGGGTCGCCGCGGTAGCCCCACACCAGCATCTCCTCGGCGACGACGCGGAACCCGCGGGCCTTCTCCGTGATGACATTGCGGACCCGCAGCAGGAGCAGCGTGGTCTTGAGCGACACCATCCGGCTGCGGATGACCGCCGTGCGGGCCGCGCGCGGCGTGCGGCGGTGGACGGTATTGGCCAGCAGGAGCTGGCAGAGCTGTTCGACGAACGGGTGGTTGCGGCCGAGATAAAGCGCGCCCTCCGGCGTGGGCGAGTCGAAGCTGACCAGCACGTCGGGCTTGGCCGGCAGCGTGGCCTTGAGCGACTCCGGCAGGTTGACCGTGTGCAGGCGGAAGCGGGAACCGTCCTTCAATGGCGTGAACTGCGCACCCGCGAGCAGGCAGGCGGATTCCACGAACTCGCGGACGGCCTGGGGATTGCCGATGGACTCATCAATGGTCCGGAGGTCAGCCTCCACCTCGTCGGCCTTGATGGCGTTCTGGGCGAAGATGGACCGCGACACCTTTTCGCGAGCCTCAGCCTCGTCGAGCTTGCGGCTGACCTGGAGGCGGTTGGACTCGGCTTCCGTGAACTCGGCGAAGTCGAACTCCAGGTTGTTCTCCCGCTTCATGCCGACGCAACGATCCGGATTGAGCAGCAGCGCCTCGGCGACGGTGTCGATGATGCCGCGACTGTCCTCCGGGAACGGAATGATGATGCCGGTGGAGCGGCGGATTTCCCGGATCTTCCGCAGGATGACTTCGAGGACGATGCCATCAATGGGGTTGTCCTGCGCGTAAAGCAGACAGGTGCGCACCACGGGGGCGGTCTGCCCGAATCGGTCCACGCGGCCCTCGCGCTGTTCGAGGCGATTGGGGTTCCACGGCAGGTCGTAGTGGATGACCGCGGTAAACAGGTCCTGAAGATTGATGCCCTCGCTGAGGCAGTCGGTCGCAACGAGCACGCGCAGCGGGGCGTCCTGCATGTCGTCGATGCGCTGGCGACGGACTTCATCGGCGTCCTCACTGGTGACGACCTGGAGGTCGAGCTTGGGGAATTCCTTCTTCAGCAGTGCGGCCAGTTGCTCGCCGACGTAGTTCGCCGTGGCGATGTAGCGGCAGAAGACCACGGGGTTCAGCCCCTGACGCAGCAACTGCTCCACGACCGTGCGCGCGGCCTGGAGTTTGGCGTCGTCCCGCGGGTTGGCGAGGGCTTCGAGGCGCTCGGCGAACTGGGCAAGCGAACGCTTCTGCGCATCAGACCAAGGCGTCCGTTCCACCCACTGGGTGGGCGTCCGGTCGGATTCGAAGGCGAGCGGATTGTCGTGGACCGAGGAGTCCTCGGGGTCTCCGCCCTCGGGAGTTTCCTCCTGCCGGGCGTTCTCCAGCCGGCTGCGCAACATCTCGGCTCCAGCGCGCGGACTCGACATGACGCCGCGGAGCAGACCGAGAGCGGTCCAATACTGCACGCGCTTCCGCCGCGGACCGGAGCCGGCGACCAACTCACGGGTGAAGGCGAGGAGGTCGTTGAAGCAGGCGTCGTAGCGGCGGGCGAGCGGATACCCGACCTCCTCGGAATCACGTTTGGGAAAGGGCGTCTCCTCTCCGAGCCATTTCTCAACGTCGGCCCGTTTGCGCTGGATGAAGTGGCGGGCGAGATCGCGCCGCTGGGCCTGACTGGATGACGGGAGATCCAGGACTTCAAACTCAGGCCGGAGCAGTCCGAGCAGCGAGTGGAACTCCTCGGGCTTGCCGCTGTGCGGGGTCGCGGTGAGCAGCACCAGATGTTGGCCCGCCTTGTCGGCCAGTTGGCGGACGAGCTGATGACGTTGCTGCTGGCTCGTGGAAGCCCCGACCGGCCGGGCGCAGGTGTGGGCCTCGTCCACGATGGTCAGCTCCGGTCCCTGCTGGACGAAGACGTTCCGGCGGGCGTCGGACTTGATGTAGTCGATGGAGATGACCTGGAAGGGATAGAACTCGAAGACGCTGGTATCGCCCTGGATCTCGCGGTCGAGCCGGGCCTGGGTGTTCGAGCGGATGATGACGGCATCAAGTTCCAGCTTGTTGCGAATTTCCTCCTGCCACTGCTCGCAGAGGTGCGGCAGGCAGACGACGGCAAACCGCTCGATCTTGCGACGCTCCAGCAGCTCCCGGACGACCAGCAAAGATTCCACGGTTTTGCCCACGCCGACATCGTCCGCGATCAGCAGGCGGACCATTTCCTGCCGCAGCGCCATGATCAGCGGGACGATCTGGTAGGAGCGCGGCCGGAAGGAGAGCTTGGCCAGGCAGCGGAACGGACCCGCACCATTTCGGAACGAGAGCCGGGCGGCGTTGTAGAGCAGCCGGGCCGTCGAGATGTCCCCCAGGTCTTCGGCGGTTGGGTCGCGAAAATGGGTCGGTTCCGGCCGATCCTCCGGCAGGCCCAGCGGCAGGTAGATGCCCGTGGTCTCCTCCTCGGAGCCACCCATCGGCTTCACCAGCAGCAGGTCCGGATCGTTCGAAGGCAGAACCACCCAGTCCCGCTGACGCAGGCGGACGAGCGAACCGGGTTCGGGACGGAACGTCAGTGTGCTCATCCGGAGACCTTTCGGAAAATGTCGGGCCGTGATTTCAGGCGGGTTTCGAGGTCTTCGCGATAGTGCCACGCGAACACCTGCTCGCCGCGGTCGAGGATCGCCTGGCGCTGGCGCTGGTCACGGTCACGCACCGAGGACTCGTCGTGCGGCGTGCCGTCACAGAACACCCAGACATCGGGCTCGTAGAAGAAGTCGGGCTGGACGTAAACGCCCGGGAACGGCTTCTGGGCGGCATCCGGCAAGCGGAGGCCGAGACGATAGACGGTGTCGAGGAAGACGCGCTCGGTGGAGGAATTCGGATCGATGGCGTTCAGCAGCACGCGATACTGCTCGTCCCGGCTCCGGCCACCGCTCGCGGTCAGCGGCACGACCTGACATCCCAACAGCTTGTCGAGCGCCTCGTGAATCAGGTGCCGATCCATCGTCTTGTGGTCGCGCTGATTGTAGTAGCTCAGCAGGTCGTCATAGGACGCCGGCCCCTTGTAGGTGGGATCGTCGAATCGGCAGAGCCGCTTGGCCTCTTCGATCACCTGACGGAACGGCGCGGGGTCCTTGGGCTCGACAAACTGGGAGAGGATGCCCAGCGAACCCTCGGCGGCTTCGTAGATCAGGATGTTCGGGGATTCCGGGTCGCCGAGCGTTTCCACGCCGAGTTCCGAGGACTCGATCTGGAAGACCCGCTCGATGGCCCGCTTCAGGGCGTGCTGCAGCGTGATGACGCCGGCAGGTGGCAAGGCGAGCCCCTGGATGGGCTGGAGGTAGAGCGCGTCGGCCGTCTCGGTGGTGAACAGCTTCACCCGGCGGACCTGCTCCTTGAGTTTGCCGGGCTCCAGCAAATCCTTCTCGCGCTTCCATTCGCCGGTGGTCAGGCCCAGCGGGAAACCTTCGGTGGCGCGAGCCCGCCAGCGGTGATTCACCTCCACCATCTGGGCCGCGGGAATGAAGGTGAGGTGGAGCAGCGGATCGCGGTCGGCCACCAGGTCCGCCCGGCGGACGCGGCTGAAGTCGCCCGCGGCCACCGAGAAGTAGGTGCGGATGTCGAACCCGCGGGACAGGCGCTCCTCCTCCTCGCACGAGATACGGTCCTTCCGAAAGGCCCGCGTCTCGGTCATTTCGAGCAGATCCACCAGCACCTCCTTGTTCGCATTGTCGGAGAGGTCCGCGTTCGTCAGTGGACACCGTTCCAGTCCGCGCTGGTCGTCCATCATGAAGTAGCCGCTGGCGCTGGCGACCTTGGCCTGCTTGAGGCTGCCTTCGGCGTCCTGCACGAGCAGTTCCTGAATCTCGAACTTCCGGCCGTTGTGGTAGATGATGTTGCCCGGGCCGAACTCGCGGAGCGCGATGGACCGGGGACGCGAGATGTATTCGCCCCCAGCATCGTCGGTGCGGACGAAAGTGCGGAGCGGCAGCCGGGTGAAGTTGTAGCCCGGCAGGAACCCTTCCGAGGCGAGGTAGCGGTAGGGGTAAAACTCCGACAATTGGCGGGCAGAGCGTCCCTTGCGTTTCGAGTCCTCGTTGCGCAGCAGGTTCAGTTGCAGCGTGGCCTGGCCCTGCTGCGCCTGGGCGCGCCGGTAGTCGGGCGAACCGAACACCAGGAGGCCGCTTTCCAACTGCTGCGTGGCTTTGGTGAGCAGCACCCGGGCGGACCGGTAGAGGTTCCGCCAGCGGTCCAGCGCCCGGTCCAGTTCGGCCGTGATCCGGTTCAGCCGCTGGTCAATCCAGTTGTCCGAGAACCAGTGCTGCTGGGTGCGCTCCAGTTCCGGCTGGAAGTCGGCGATGGCCCGGCGGAAGGCGGACTTGATGCGGTCCCGCGCGGCCGGGGTCATCTCCAGGGCGCGGGTAACCTCCGGCTTCAGCGCCAGGTCTTTCGCCTCGTCCACGAGTTCCAGCAGGGAGTTGTCGATTTCCTTGAGGCCGATCTCGGACAGGAAGAGCGAGTAGAGGTGCGTCCCGAGCAGTTCCTCATTGGCCAGCTCGATCTGCGGCGCGACGACATTGCCGGCCACCAGGTCCACCGGGTTCTGGAAGTAGTGGCGGTCGTGCGGCGAATAGGTGGAGCAGTAGGTGATGACGAGCGCGGCCTGGCCCGAGCGCCCGGCCCGGCCGGCCCGTTGGGCGTAGTTGGCCGGATTGGGCGGCGCGTTGCGCAGGTGGACGACGTTGAGGTTCCGGATGTCGATGCCGAGCTCCATCGTCGGCGAGCAGAAGAGCGCGCTGATGTCGCCCTGCCGGAACTCCTCTTCGCGCTGGATACGATCATCGGACTGCAACTGCCCGGTATGGTCCGCTCCGCGCAGGCGTTTGCGGCTGCCCAGATCCAGGGCATACAGGTCCTGGAAGAACGGGTTGGGCCGGATCGTGACATCCTTGTAGGCCCGCAGCTTCACGGCGTCGGGCCGCACGGTCCGTCGGTCGCCCGGAAGCCAGAGAATCTGCTGCAGTTCGAGTTGGTAGAGCGAAGTCGGCTCGTGTTTTGCATTCTTGGCTTCCGTGATCCGCAGGTAGCCGGCCTCGCCCAGCTTCCCGAGGAATTTCCGGAGGAACTCGACGTAGGTCTCGCCCTTGAGTTCGACGCCCACGGATTTGGCCTTCGCCCGGAGGTATTTCCCGAGCGTGCTGGCGGCCCCGATGCTTTTCGTGTTTTTGGCGGTGTAGCCGCCCATCGCGTCGTAGCGCAGGTAGCGGGGTTCCGGCAATTCCTCCGAGTCATCGAACTTCCAGGGAGCCTTCAGTTTTTCCGCGAGGTTCTTCTCGTGGGCCTTGCGGTTCTCCTCGGCGAAGTAGATTTCGCTGTGGAGGGCATACTCATGCCGGAAGTGATCCAGCACATCGCGGATCAGCGTTGCCCGATCTGTGGGTGCCAGCGCATTGAGCAAGGGGATATCGGCCCACGCCTTGTCGGTCTTTGCCACCGTTTCGAGGTCGCGATACTCGATGGCCAGCAGGGCGCACTGCTCCAAGTTCGGCAGGATGACCCGCCAACCTCGGCGCAGGTCGTGGAAGGCCCGGTAGGCGAGGTAGGTCTCCAACGCCTCCTCATGCTGCCGGCAGACGTGCGGGAACGAGGGTTCGTCGCTCCGGTTGGCGAACTCCAGGAACGACAGATTCAGCGCCGACCGCACGGCCGAACCCAGGGTGCGGAAGTCTAAGTGCCCGCCGGGAGCCGTGGCGACGGCCCGGGCGATGGCGGCGCGGAGCCGGACGACGGCGATGAAATCGTTGAAATGACCGGCTTGCAGCGCGGCATCCTGCCGGTTGTCCGTGAAGCCCAGCAGCTTCTGATCGGCTGTGGGGAGGCCGGCTTCGCCCAGCCGTCGCAGCAGGGAAAACGTCGTGATGGTCGTGGAGGTGCTGCGACCCTCAAGGCCCAGCGCCGTCAGCTTGGAACGTTCGCTCGCCTGGCGGTCGAAAAAGACTCCCGCCGTCGGATCAAACAGGAGCGGTGCGGGCATGAACCAGCCGCGGTAGGTCAGCGGCTTGGTCTCCGAGTAGCGCCCCTGGGCATCGTAATAAATCCGCGTGGGCAGCCAGTCGGCGTAATCGGCGGCGGGAACGAACTTGCCGTCCGATGTCTTCTTCAACCACGCATCGGGCAGTTCTTCGAGGCTTTCATCCGGATTCCATAGTGCCTCGTTGGTGAGCAAGTAACCGTCAAGCAGGTTTTCCTCCTCCCCCTCGTCATTTGTCCGGATGCGAAACTCCCGGGGGACCAAAAGACCGGAATCTGGGTCCTTGGTAACGCACAGAAAGGCCTCGCCGGAAACCCGGCTGAAGACATTCACAAAGAGCGGAACCTTCTCGGCCTCAGTCGGCAGGAACACACCTGGCTCCAGGGTGATGATCCGGTCCGAGCCCTGCGCCAACGTCGTATAGACATTGCCGGTCTGGGAGATGAATTGGTGCAGCCGATAGGGGAGCTTGGTGTAACGCTGGCCGGAGGTCACGTTGAGCCGGGTGATCCAGCGGAGCAACGCAAGCAGATGGTCGGCGCACTCCAATTCGGGAAGTCCCGTCAGTTCCGCGAGAATACTGGCCATCTGCCCCAGCGTCTTGGGCGCACCGCGGACCAACCGGCCATCCCGCTCGGCTAGGGCGACGGCGTTTTCCAGCCACATCGCGGTGGAGTGGCGCGCAAGAACCTCCACCGAGGCACTCTCATCAATCGGCGCTGAGACCGCGGCGCGAAGTTCTCCCACGGTGGGTAACCCTCCGTTGGGAGCCAGGGAGCGTTCCAGCCGCTCCACCACAATCTGCTCCGGCTGTATCCGTTTGCCGAAGATCCGGCTGGCAACCTCAGCCACCTTCTCCTGCTGGGCTGTCTGAGCCCCGCCGGACACCATCGTAGCCGAAGTCCCGATACAGGTCACCGACCGGGCGCACTGCGACCGCAGGCGGCGAACCAGCAAGGCAACATCCGCCCCCTGACGCCCCCGATACGTGTGGAGCTCATCAAATACGAGGAAACGCAGCGCCGGAAAGATGGCGTCGCGCAGACGCCGTTCTTTGATCCGGGTGAGGATCAGTTCCAGCATCATGTAGTTTGTGAGCAGGATGTCGGGCGGCTGTTCCCGTAGCCGCTGACGTTGCTCCTCGTCTTCCTGCCCGGTATAGACTCCCCATGAAAAAGGGAACGGCTGGCCGCTCTTCTCGAACCCGGCCTTGAAAGCCTCCAGCGCCTTTTCCTGGGAGTTCACCAGTGCGTTCATCGGATAAACGATGATGGCGGCCACGCCCTCACGCCGGGGCTCGCGCAGAAGGGATTCAAAGATGCTGGCGAGATAGGTCAGCGATTTGCCGGAACCGGTGCCGGAGGTCACCACGAAGTCGCGTCCAGCAGTCCCCAGGGCAATCGCCTCGGCTTGGTGCTCGTAAAGGCGAAACCCGGGAAACACGAGGTCCAGTTCCGGTCGCAAACGGCGCTGATCGACCAGCTCGCGAATTCCGCCCGCCGTCTTGAACGAGGGATTGAACTGGATCAGCGGTTCCGGCCAGAGCCGGCCCCGCGCCAGTTCAGAGCTGACCTTGGCTTCAATCGCTTCGTCCCGGATATGGATGAAGCTGGCGATGTAACGCCGGTAGTCGGCGATCACATCCCCATGAATGGCAAAGGTGTCCATCGGTCTGGTGCAACGGCGTTTCGAGCAAAGTTTGCTGGGGTAATTCCAGCGGGTCGAGCCTTCGGTTATACGCATTCAGCGGACGCACAGGCGGGTGCGCCAGGAAGACAAAACCCCGGACACACTGTGCCGGGGCTGGACGAATCGATATGGCTGGGAGAACCGAAGCCTTCAATTCAAAGAAAGCCGGGTCCGCACTGCGCCGGGTTGGACGCCTTCGGGCAAAAACACCGGCCGAACGGTAGGTTCGTCATCCACCGTCACGAACAGCTTGGCAGCGCCCGGCAAGTGGGCTGCGGTTGCTTCGACGAGGGCGAAGTCTGGTCCGAGCTGGTTGACCGGCAGCCGTTCGCCGCCCACTTCCAAATGCATCCGCACCCGGGTGGTAACCTGACCTGGCGAAGACCTGATGAGTGAAGCAACCGACATTGAGAGGGGGGTTGCCGCCTGCTGCCGGCGACGGCAACTGGAACGTCTCGGTCCGCTGGGCTCAGGCATACACCAGCCCCTGGTCCGGCAGCCCGACGCCGCCGACATGGTGGTCCTTGACCCGTTTGCGGGTCGCAAGCAGTAACACCAAAAGGCATTCCTAGTCGGGATCGAAGTCCCGGTCTGGGGCGGCTGGCCGCCCCTTGGCGAGCGGGTGGGCCGGCTCATACCATGAAAAGGTGTTGGGGCGGCCAGGGAACACAAGTCACCGGCTTCCAAAAGCTCCCAGCAAACCACTGAAACGCTTCAAGGCGTCGCCGACCGCTTCCTTCGTCTCGCCGATGGCCTTGGTGCTTGCCGGTCCGGCCGTGTTGGTCGCGGTGTTCACCGGTGCGGCTGTCCGGCTTTCAAGCAATTTCCCGATCCCGCCGGCGGCGGGGCCGGGGTTCCCCTGAACCCGGTCGAGGACTTGGAGGCCCTGGTTGATGAGCTCCCGTGCGGTGTCCTTGTTCCGGTCGGTGCGGACGCGGCTCGCGTGGGTCTTGAGGGCCAGGTTGTAGTCGGCCACCGACTTCTCCCAGGCGGCGACCGCCGCCTGGCCTTCCAGCGTGTCCTCCGCCACGGCGTCCGCGGCGAACTCCGCCCGCG
>CAIWAH010000202.1 GCA_903910585.1 uncultured Verrucomicrobiota bacterium | reverse complement strand
GGACTGGCCGGTCAGTTTGGCGTCCAAAGCATCCCCACGCTGTTGCTGTTCAAGAACGGGCAGGTCGTCGGGCAATTGGTCGGCATGCGACCAAAGGGCGCTCTCAAGCAAGCACTCGACGGCGCGATCAGCGCTTAGTTTTTGGCTCCCGCTCTTTCACCCCGCGGCCTGTGCTGCGGGGTTTTTTGTTGTTCGCCGTCCTCTCTGCCCCCCACCCAAGGCGTGAGTCGGGGTCAGGAGCCCCATTAGTTGGGGGTAAAACGCAAAACCCGATTGCAGCGGCGCACTTGCTTCGCATAATCCCTCTGCTCCTGACGCCCTTTTCAGTCCGCCAACCATGAACGAGTGGAACATTCAGTCTCGCGGCCACCAGTGCTTCGTAACCGGCCGGTCTTTCTCCGAAGGGGAGGCGTTCCACACGGTGCTGCTCGACCAAAAGCAGGGGTTTGAGCGGCTGGACCTCTGTTTGGAGGCCTGGAAGAGCCACGGTCCCGAAATCCTTGGCCGGCCCAACCTCGTTTCGCACTGGGCCAGCGCTTATCATGCGCCGCCTCCGCGGCCTCCGGAAGCCATCCGCAAGGATGACGCCGAATCCTTGCTCCGGCGTCTGCTGGAAATCCGCGAGGACCGCTACGCCGCGGCGTGCTTCATCCTTGGCGCCATGCTGGAACGCAAGCGGGTGCTCAAGGTCAAGGGGCAGCTGCGCGAGGACGGACGCCGGGTCTTCATTTACGAGCATCCCGCCAGCGGCGATGTGTTCACCATTGCCGACCCGGACCTCCAGCTCCATCAGTTGGACCAGGTTCAGCACGAAGTGGCCGATCTGCTCGCGAACGGCCTGCCTGCGGAAGGCGCTCCCAATGAAGAGCCTTTCAATCCGCCCAGTGACGTGACGACCTTGGCTCCGGCGGAGGCCGTGCCCGCCTGACATCGCTCCGTGATCAATACCGACCAACTGGAGGCTGCGCTCGGATATCAGTTCCGGGACCGCAATTTGCTGGTCCTCGCCCTCACCCATCCGTCGATCGCCCACGAGGCCGGCGTGGGACATCTCCAGCAGCACAACCAGCGCCTTGAGTTCCTGGGCGATGCCGTGCTCCAACTGGTCGTCACCGGCGAGCTGTATGCGCGATTTCCCTCCTACGGCGAAGGCCCCCTGACCCAGGCCCGTGCGCAGATGGTCAACCGCATCGCCCTCGCCGCCCACGCCCGCCGCCTGAACCTCGGCGCCTTCCTGATCCTGAGCCGGGGCGAGGATTCCACGGGCGGCCGGGTTCGGACCTCAACGGTGGCCGACGCGTTTGAAGCCGTCGTCGGCGCAGTGTTCCTCGACGGCGGATTCGAAGTTGCCCGCTCGTTGGTGCTCACGCTGTTTCGCGACTCGTTCGGCGCCGTCAACGAACTGCCGAACCTCGACAACCCCAAGGGCGAGCTCCAGGAACTGCTCCAGTCGCGCTCTCCCGAGCCGCCGCGCTACGAGCAGCTTTCGGCCAGCGGCCCGGACCACAACCAGCAGTTTGAAAGCGCCGTGTTCCATGAGGGCGTCGAACTCGGCCGGGGCATCGGCCGTTCCAAGAAGCTGGCCGAGAGCGCCGCGGCGCTCTCGGCACTGCAGACCATCAAGGCTGCCAAGGCCATGAAGGAAGGCTGATCGGGACCGGCCGGCCCGCGGAACCGTGCGGTTCCTTGACCCTGCTGGGGAGCACTCCTAGCTTCGCGACACTTCGCTCAACATTTATGCGGAATTTCAGCATCCCTTACGTCATCGAGCAGGACGGCCGTTCCGAACGCGGCTACGATCTCTACAGCCGGCTGCTCAAGGACCGGATCGTGTTCCTGGGCACGCCGGTGGACGACATGGTCGCCAATGTCATCGTCGCCCAGTTCCTGTTCCTCCAGATGAGCGACCCCAAGAAGGACATTCACTTCTACATCAATTCCCCGGGCGGCTCCGTGACAGCGGGCCTCGCGATCTACGACACCATTCAGTGGCTCACCTGCGACGTGAACACCTACTGTGTGGGCATGGCCGCCAGCATGGGCGCCGTCCTGCTCAGTGCCGGCACCAAAGGCAAGCGCTTTGCCCTGCCGAACTCTGACATCATGATCCATCAGGTGCTCGGCGGCGCGGAAGGCCAGGCCAGCGACGTCGAAATCCGGGTGAAGCACATGCTCCGGCTCAAGCAAAAGCTGAACGAGATCCTCAGCCACCACACCGGCCAGCCGATCGACATCGTCGAGAAGGCCTGCGACCGCGACAATTTCATGACCGCGGCCCAGGCGAAGGAATTCGGCCTGGTGGACGAGGTGGTCACCTCGCGCCGCGAGGTGCCCGCGCTGGTCGCAGCCGACACGAAGTAAACCCGGGCTGGAGTTTTTTCCGGCCTTGGGAATGGTCTTCCGCATGGCGCGCACGAGCCAGATCACGATGTGCAGCTTCTGCGGCAAGAGCCGGGCAGAAGTCCGCAAGCTCATCGCCGGACCGGGCGTTTACATCTGCGACGCCTGCGTGGTCGTCTGCCAGGGCGTCTTGGCGAAGGAACTGAACCGGGATTCCGGCAAGGAACTGCGCCAGCTCAACATGCCCAAGCCGGCGGAACTGAAACGCCGGCTCGACCAGCACATCGTCGGTCAGGATGACGCGAAACGCACCCTCGCGGTCGGCGTTTACAACCACTACAAGCGCATCCTTTCGGTCAATGAGTCCGGCCCGGACGACGTCGAGCTTCAGAAAAGCAACATCCTGCTGATCGGCCCCACCGGCAGCGGCAAGACGCTCGCCGCCCAGACGATCGCCAAGATCATTGACGTGCCCTTTGCCATCGCCGACGCCACCACGATCACCGAGGCCGGCTACGTGGGCGAAGACGTCGAGACCATCATCCTGCGCCTCCTCCAGCAGGCCGACTACGACGTCAAACGCGCCCAGGTGGGGATCATCTACATTGACGAAATCGACAAGATCGCCCGGAAGACGGAGAACGTCTCCATCACCCGCGATGTCTCCGGCGAAGGCGTCCAGCAGGGCCTGCTGAAGCTCCTCGAAGGCACCGTCTGCAATGTCCCGCCGCAGGGTGGCCGCAAGCATCCGCAGCAGGAATACATCCGCGTGGACACGACCAACATCCTGTTCATCTGCGGCGGCGCGTTTGTCGGGCTCGAGAAGATTCTCCGCCGCCGGCTCGGCAAACGCAGCATGGGCTTCTCTAATCGCCCTGCCGCCGACCGCGCCGAACCGACCGCGCAGGAATTGGTGCGTCAGGTCGAACCCGAAGACCTGCTGAGCTTCGGATTCATCCCGGAGTTCGTCGGCCGCCTGCCGGTCGTCAGCATCCTCGACGAGCTTTCCGTGGAGGAACTCGAACGTATCCTGGTCGAGCCGCGCAACTCGCTCGTGAAGCAGTTCCGCAAGCTCCTCTCCTTCGACAACATCGAGCTCATCATCACGCCCGACGCCTGCAACGAACTCGCGATCCAGGCCAAACAGAAGGGCACCGGCGCGCGCTCCCTGCGCGGCCTGCTCGAAAAGGTGATGCGCGACATGATGTTCGACGCCCCCACGCTCCAGGCCCATTCGCGGATCACCGTGAACCGCGCCGTGGTCCGCGGCGAAATCCCGCCCCTCGTCCACACCAAGGAAGAGGCCGCCGCCGCCTGAAAGGGCCCGGAACACGGAGGCGTTTGCAGGGTTGCCTCCACGCCGGCCAATCAGAATGGTAACGGCTTCCACGCCGACGTGGTGAAATGGCAGACACAGGGGACTTAAAATCCCCAGGCCTCAACAGCCGTGCGGGTTCGAGTCCCGCCGTCGGCACCATCCGCACTCTCAACTTCCGCGTTCGGGCCGTCTCCCGTTTCCGCGCTGCCGTCAGCGACTGGGCCCCGACAACCGGGCGAGGGAGGTCCGCTCCCGGCGTTTCAGCACGGCGTCGATCTTGGGCACATACATCTGCGTTTCGGCCGGCAGGTGGACGGCAATGGCGTCGAAGGTGGTCGCACGCCGTTTTTCCAGAAGCCGGCGCACGTTGCCCTGGCCCCAGTTGTAGGCCGCGAGGGTGAGGCGCCAGTCCTTGAAGCGCGGATAGAGCGAGCGCAGATAACGCGCGGCGGCGTTGGCATTCTTGTCGGGGTCCAACCGCTCGTCGCGCGGGGAGAGTTTCAGTCCCAAACCCTGGGCCGTCTTGGGCATGAGCTGATAAAGCCCCACCGCGCCGGCCGGGCTCCGGGCGCTGGACTTGAAGGAGGATTCGACCTCGGCGACCCACACCAGCGCCGCGGGCACACCTTGCTGCTGGAAGATCTTCTTCAGCCGCGGGACCAGCGTCGGCGCTTCCGCGGGCTGCGGCTCCCGGGCCACCTGTTTGTCCCACACCTGCTGTTGCTGGGCGGGCGTGGGGTTCGGCGCGGGTTTCGGCGGCTGCCCCGGTGTCGGCTTGGGCGGCGGCAGGGCGACCCGGAACTGCTCCGCGACGTCGAGGTAGTCGAGGCGGGTTTCCAGCCAGCCGGCGTAGGGCTGGGTGGCGGGATTGGCGCGCAGCAACGGCAGGGCGGAAGCGGCCAGGGGCTTCAGGTCGGCCAGGTTGACGATGTAATTGCCCTGCAAATCACGCTGAAACTGGGACAGGAACTGCGTGACGCGTTCCCGGTCCACCGCCGGCAGGGCCTGAAACACCTGCGGGTCGAGGTTGTCCCGGAGCAACTGTTCGCCGGCGCCGATCAGTTCGTCGAGGGACATGACCTGCTGACGGGCCCACGCCGCAGTGGGAACGACCGCGGTCAGGGCAAGGAAAAGTCGGCGGTTCATGGCGGGCTTGGGCATCGCACACGCGGTCCGGAGCGCTGGCAAGCCGGATAACGCCGGTCCGGGCGAAACTTCCTGAAACCGCCCGCGGGTCTGCCGCGTCACCACAAAGCACACCGCCCGGCTTGAGATTTCACCAAACCCCGACGAACAGTAGCGCATGATTCGCCCCGCCAGTCCCTCGCGCCGCCGTTGCCCGGTGTGGCTGGGGCTTCTGGCGCTGGCTTGGGCAAGTCTTTGGCCCGCCGCTTTCGGCGCTTCGCTGGCCGAGGCGGAAACCCAGTTCCAGACCGGCAAATACGAATCGGCTCTGGAGGCGGCGGCCGAGGGGTTGGAGAAGCTGCCCAACGACGAGGACTGGCATCACCTGCGCCTGCGCTGCCTGCTCACGCTCGGCCGCTATCCCGAGGCCCGCGCCGCCGCCACCAACGCCGTGGCACGCAATGGCCGCAGCATCCGGCTCGTTTGGACCGCCAGGGATGCCTTTCTGGGCAATGGCGACACCAACAACGCCGCCGAGATGCTCGACCGGGTGAAGTTTCTGGTCGCGAACCGCATGGGCTCTCGCGACGCCCAGAGCCGGATCGCCTTTGGCCGCGCCGCGCTGCTGCTCGGGGCCGATCCCAAGGAAGTTCTCGAAAAGATTTACGCGCCGCTCCAGCAGGCCGACCCCAAGCTGCGCGACGTCTATCTCGCGCGCGGCGACCTCGCCCTGCAAAAGCACGACGCCGCACTCGCCGCCAAGGCCTTCGAAGAGGGGCTGAAACAGGTGCCCGACGACGCCGACCTGCTGTTCGGCCTGGCGCGCGCGCATGCTGAAGGTGATCGCAAGCAGATGGGCGAAGCCATCGAGGCCGCCCTCAAGGCCAACGAACGCCACGTGCCTGCCTTGCTGCTGGTCGCCGAAAACCAGATTGACGCCGAGAACTACGACCAAGCCGGAAAAATCCTCGCCGACATCGCCAAGGTGAATCCATGGCACCCGGATCTCTGGGCGCTGCGGGCGGTGCTCGCCCATTTGCGCCACGACGCGGCCGCCGAGACGGAGGCGCGCTCGACTGCCCTCAAGTTCGCCCCGACCAATCCCCGCGTGGATCACCTGATCGGCCGTAAGCTTTCCGAGAAATACCGCTTCGCCGAAGGCGCCGCCCACCAGCGGCAGGCGCTTGCGTTTGACCCGGCTTATTTGCCCGCCAAGGCGCAGCTTGCCAGCGACCTGCTCCGGCTCGGCCAGGAGGACGAAGGCTGGCAACTTGCCGACGAGGTCAACGCCACCGACGGATACGACGTGGCGGCGTTCAACCTGGTCACGCTCCGGGACACGATGCGGAAGTATGCCGCGCTCACGAACGAGCACTTCCTCGTGCGGATGGATTCCAAGGAGGCCGTGATCTACGGCCCGCGCGTGCTGGAGCTGCTCGAAGCGGCCCGCACCAAGCTCTGCGAAAAATACGGGCTCCAGCCCGTCGAGCGCACGACGGTGGAGATCTTCGCGTCGCAGAAGGATTTTGGCGTCCGCACGTTCGGCATGCCCGACAACCCGGGTTACCTGGGCGTGTGCTTCGGCAGCGTGGTCACGGCCAACAGCCCGGCCGCGAACAAGGCCAACGCGGTGAACTGGGAGGCCGTGCTGTGGCACGAGTATTGCCACGTCGTCACCCTGACGCTCACGAAGAACAAGATGCCGCGCTGGCTCAGCGAAGGCATTTCGACCTACGAGGAACGGCAGGCCAATCCCGCCTGGGGCGAACGCCTCTCGCCGCGTTACCGCGAGATGATTCTTGAGAAAGACCTCGTG